>CAXTRZ010000020.1:0-17870 GCA_964246715.1 uncultured Acidobacteriaceae bacterium
CTACTGATGAACTCCAACACCCTTGCCATCCTCCCAGAGATCATCCTCACCGTCGCCGGCGTTCTCGTCATGGTCACTGAGCCATGCCTCGCCCCCGATGATTCGCGCAAACCCCTTGGCTGGCTGGCCATCGTGGCCACCTTCTTTGCCGGAGCCGCCAGCTATTACCAACTCCTCTGGACCCGCACCTCTCCGCTGGCCGCCTTCTCCGGCACCATTCAGGTCGACGCATTCTCCGTCTTCTTTCATCTCCTACTCGCCGCCATCGTCGTCGTCTCCCTGCTCGGCTCGCTTGACTACTTCGACCGCCCCGACGGCCACGCCGGCGAGTACTTCGCCCTCATCCTCTTCGGAGCCGTCGGCATGATGCTCATGTGCTGCTCTACGGAGCTCCTCATGGTCTTCGTCGGCCTGGAGATCTCCTCCATTTCGTCGTATATTCTCTGCGGCTTCCGCAAGGGCAAGGCCACCGGCACAGAAAGTTCCATCAAGTACTTCCTCCTTGGCAGCTTCTCCACGGCCTTCTTCCTGTACGGTATCGCTCTCGCCTTTGGAGCCACAGGCTCAACCTCCATTGCGGCCATTGCCGCGTCGCTGGAAGCGGGAACCAACACTCCGCACCTTGCCTTCCTCGCCCTCGGCATGATCGTCATCGGCCTTGGCTTCAAGGTCTCTGCCGCTCCCTTTCATGTCTGGACACCCGACGTCTACCAGGGTGCCCCCGCTCCCGTCGTCGGTCTCATGTCTACCGCGCCTAAGGCTGCCGCCTTCGCCGTCTTACTCCGGATCACCTTCGTCAGCTTTGGCGCGCAGGGAATATCGCACCGCTGGGCAGCGCTCCTATGGGTCATCGCCGCTCTCTCGATGACTGTGGGCAACCTCGGTGCCCTTCTCCAGAAGAACGTCAAACGCATGCTGGCTTACAGTTCTATCGCACACGCCGGATATCTGCTTGCCGCCTTTACCGCCCTGGCCGACCGCGGCATCTCCGCCGCTTGTTTTTACACTGCCACTTACGCCGCCATGAACGTCGGGGCTTTTGCGGTTATTACCCAGCTTTCCGGTTACGAGGAGCATCATCGAACGCTTGAGGACTTCACCGGAGCGGCCTTGCGGCGGCCCTTTCTCGGCGCACTGCTGGCGTTTTTTCTGCTCTCGCTGATTGGGATTCCGTTCACCGGAGGGTTCTTCGGCAAGTTCTATGTTTTCAATGCGGTACTCGGCGGGGGACACACGGTGCTGGCCATTGTTGGGCTGCTGAACTCCGGGTTGGGGTGCATCTACTACCTGCGGCTGCTGGCGGCGCTGTACACGCGGCATTCGCACGAGCGCGGCAATGAGCGCGCTATGTTCACGAAGCTGAGCGTACCCGCGGGCTTAGGCCTCGTAACCTCAGCCGTTGCAACACTTGCGCTCGGCGTCATCCCAGGCCGGACCCTGGACCTGACCAATCAAGCCGCCGCCTGCCTCATGACTCCCTCCACCGCTCCGTATACTAGCGCCAACTGCCCTCCGGCTACCCCGGCCTGCCAGCCGGAATAATGCACCCGCAACTTATGGTGAACTGCATCCTCATCGTGGATTTGTGCTGGTAAGATGTGGTTTTATGCAATCACAGATGTGGATGGAACCCGCAATTGGCGCGGGGTTTACCATCGCTGGACGGTAATTTATGAAGGTGGATGGATGGATGGACGGCTTCGCGCTTCGTTAACTCCTTCGTCAACTTTGGCCCTTTGCGTGCGTTTTCGAACTTGCACTTTCTAAAGGCCTGCGTTGAAGCGAATCCTACTGACCGACTCAAAATGTCTCCCAGCTTTGTTCGCCAGGTAACACTCGCGTCCGGCGCGTTCAGGGCTGAGACATTAGTCAAGAGGTGCAGCTAAGTTCTCCTCAGACTTAAGCGGCGCGGGTGCGATCACGTGATCCGGCGCGGTTAGTTTGGCCGAGGTTGACGGAGACGATTTTGCTGACGCCGGGCTCCTGCATGGTGACGCCGTAGATGACGTCGGCCTCGCTCATTGTGCGCTTGTTGTGGGTGATGGCGATGAACTGGGTGGTGGCAGACATTTCTGCGATCATGCGGGCGAAGCGGCCGACGTTGGTCTCGTCGAGGGGGGCGTCGACCTCATCCAGGATGCAGAAGGGTGCGGGCTGGAACTGGAAGATACCGACGAGGAGCGAGAGGGCGGTGAGGGCCTTTTCGCCGCCGGAGAGGAGGAGGATGTTTTGGAGCTTTTTGCCTGGGGGCGAGGCGACGATTTCGATGCCGGCGTCTGAATTTGCTGCCCCCGCGATGCTGGATGCTTCTGATCCATCCGCCCCGACGAGGCGCATGAAGGCCTGGCCGCCGCCGAAGAGCTTGGTGAAGGTCTGGGAGAAGTTCTGGTTGATGACTTTGTAGGCCTCATCGAACTTGAGGCGGGAGACGTCGTCGATCTCTTTGATGGAGGCCTGGGTGTTGTCGATGGAGTCGAACAGGTCCTTGCGCTGGGTTTCAAGAAAGGCGTGGCGCTGGCTGGCCTCGGCGAACTCTTCAAGCGCCATCATATTGACGGGGCCCATGGCTTCAAGGCGGCGCTTGAGATCGCGGGATTCAGCGTCAAGGGCGTTAAGGACGTCGCCTTCGATTCGGGCTATGCTCTCATCGGATCTGAGATCCGATGCAGGTATTGCAAGATCGTTGAGACAGGTCTGCTCGATGTGTTCGAGGTCTGAGGTGAGCTTGGCGGCGTGGGCGCCATGGGTAGCGCGTTGTTCGCGGAGGGCTTCGGTTTCGGCGCGGAGGGTGCGGAGCTTCTGGTCGAGGGCGGCGGTGGCGGCGCGAAGCTCGGCTGCCTCCGCGATGAGCCGCTGGCCCTGGGCGACGGCGGTGGCGCGGGTCTCGGCGAGCTGCTCCTGCTGGGCGGCGAGCGTGGCGGTCTCCTCTTCACGGCGGAGCTTCTCATTGGCCGCGGCGGCGAGCTGCTGGTCTAAGTTGACGATGCGGCTGTGCTGCGCGGCATGGAGACGTGAGGTCTGCTCGTAGTTGGATTGGGCGTTGCGGCGGCGTTCTTCCAGGCCGGCGAGGGCTGCGGCGGCCTGTGCGGCGGCCTGCTGTAACTCCTCGCGGTTGCGGCGAAGCTCTTCCACGTGGGCGGTGGTCGCGGCGAAGCTGGCTTCAAGGGCGGCGCGTTCGGCCTCAAGCTCGGCGGCCTGACTCTCGCGGGTGGCGATGAGGTCGGTCTTCCCGTTGCGGGCGTCGCGGTTGCGATCGGTTGCGAGCATCCAGTCCTGAAGGCGGCGCTCGATGCGGGCGGTCTCAGACTCCATCTGGCGGAGGGCAGCGCCGGAGTTGGCGGCTTCGCGCTCGGCGTCGCGGCGGTCCAGGTTGTGGGAGTCAAGGGACTGGCCGGCGACGGCGAGCTCATGCTGCAGGGTGGCGGTGCGGAGGTCGGTGGCTTCGAGCTCCTGCTCCAGCGCAGCGAGCTTGTCAGAGAGCTCGCGAAGCTCGCGCTTGAGGGCGAGCGGACCTCCGGAGCTGGGGCGGCCGCCGGTGACGGTGACGTTGCGGAAGGTTTCGCCGGTCGGGGAGAGGAACCAGTGATGCGGGTGCTGCTGGGCTAGGTTGCGGGCGGAGCCGGCGTCCGGGGCGACGAAGCCGTCGCGCAGTTTCGGGATGAGGGTTTCGAGAGAGCGGCCGAAGCCGTTGAGGACCTTAATGACTTCGGGAAGGCGGCGGACGCCTTCGATGGAGGGTGGTGTTGAATTTCCCCACGTCTCAGAGTCGAGACGTGTGGCGCCAAGCTGTGGAGACTCAGACCCTACCCTATCCGACGATGAAGCTGCCGGATAGGATGGGCCACCCACTTCAGGGTGCACGAGGAAGGTGGCGCGGCCGGCAACGTCGGACTTGAGCAGGCGAATGCCCTCATCGGCGGCGTCCCAGGTTTTGACGACGATGTAGTTGAGCTCATCGCGGAGGAACTCGTCGACGACCTGCTCGTAGGCACCATCCACTTCAAGGAAGTCGGCGAGTGTGCCGAGGATGGCGTTGTCGGCCCCGGTCTGCTGGGTGCGCTTCTGGGTGGCGCGAAAGACGTTTTTGACCGTCTCAGTGGAGTAAGAGTGGTCGCGGATCAGGCCTTCCAGCGAGGCGCGGCGACCCTTCAGGCCGGCGACTTCACCGCGAAGCTGGTCGCCGCGGCGTTTGGACTGGGACTCCTCGGCGCGGCGCTCTTCGATGCTGAGACGGAGCTCGGAGATTTCAATTTCGAGGCGCTTGAGGCGGTCGGTGACGGACTCAAAGGAGAGCTTGGCTTGGCCGCGCTGGACACCAAGGGCGGCGAGCTCATCGTGGGCAGTGGCGGACTCAGACTGGAGGCGCTCGGACTCACGTTCGAGTTGGTGAAGCGCGGAGGTTGCCTGCGCGAGTTCGTTCGAGACCTGCGCGGCGCGCTGCATGAGCTGCATGGTGGCTCGGCGGTTCTGCTCGGCCTGCAGCTCGCGGGAGTGCACGGCGCGGACGGCCTCCTGCGCGAGCTGCTGGCGGCGCTGGGCTGTGTCGCGAGAGGCAGCCGACTCGGTCTGGGCGGAGTCAAGGAAGGCGCGGTGGGCGTCCTGCTCGGCGGCAAGCTGGGCGAGTTGGGCGCGGGCGGCTTCGAGCTCATGGGCGCCGGCTTCCAGGCGGACGGAGAGCTCGGCGACGCGATCTGTGTTGGCGGCGATGCGGGCGGCGATGCGTTCTAACTCGACGGCGCTCTGGTTGGCTGTCGCCGCGTGCTCGCGGATCTGCTGGTCGAGTGCGTAGCCGCGGCTGACGCCTTCGGTGTGCTCGGCGTCGAGTTTGGCTGTCTCCGCGACCTGACGGTCGATGTCTGCAGAGAGCGATGCAATCTGCGCGGCGGTAGCGGTCTGGTCGGCGTCCAGTTGTGCGATGCGGCTGGCGAGGACGACGCGAAGGCGGGTGCGAAGCTGGTCGCGAATCTCGCCGTAACGCTCCGCCTTGGCTGCCTGGCGCTTGAGCGTGCCCATCTGCTTGGTGACTTCCTCGAAGATGTCGTTGACGCGGGCGAGGTTCTGGCGGGCGGATTCGAGGCGGAGCTCGGCAAGACGCTTTTTGGTCTTGAAGCGGGTGATGCCGGCGGCCTCTTCGATGATGGAGCGACGATCCTGCGGCTTGGAGCTGAGGAGCTGGCCGATGCGCTCCTGGCCGATGATGGCGTAGCTTTCGCCGCCGAGTCCGGTTCCCATGAAGATGTCCTGGATGTCGCGCAGACGGCAGATCTTGCCGTTGAGCAGGTATTCGGAGTCGCCGGAGCGGAAGAGCCGGCGGGTGATGGTGAGCTCGCCGGCGCGGATGGGGGTGCGGCCGAACTTGCGGCGGCGAATCTTGAGGACGACGTTCGAGGTGTTGAAGGAGGCTTCACCCTCGCCACCCTCGCCGCCTTCGCCGGGTTCGCTGTCGCCGGAGTCTGATTCGTCTGAGCCCTCTCCGGGCTCGGAGACCTCGCTGTCAGCGGGCTTGCGGGGCTTTTTGACTTCCGCTTCAAAGGTGGTACCGGGCTGGGCCTCGGCGACGGCTTCCTCGGTCTCGGCGGCGCGCTGCCGACGCCAGGTCTCCTCGTCCCAGTCGGTCACTGGGAGGAGCCGGCTTCCCGCCATTTCCTCTTCGATGACGATGTCCGACGCTGCGTTGCGGTCGGCGTTGCCGTCGTAGACCTCGGGGTCTATGAGCGTCAGCGAGACCTCCGCCATGCCGGTCGGCTTACGGTCGCGCGTGCCGGCGAAGATGACGTCTTCCATCTTGATGCCACGCAGACTCTTGGCCGACTGCTCGCCCAGAACCCAGGTGATGGCGTCCGAGATGTTCGATTTGCCGCAGCCGTTGGGACCGACGATAGCCGCAATGCCGGAGCCGGCAAGCTGGACTTCCGTGCGATCGCAGAATGACTTGAAGCCGAGAATCTGAACCTTTTTGAGCTTGAGCATGAACCTCCATTGTCACTTACGCTTTGGCGGCGGGACAGCCTTACAGCGGAGCAGGCGTATGACTCAACTCTATGGGTGGAGGGGGAGCGAATCAACAGGCAACCGCTACAAGTTGTGGATAAGCGGGGACGAACCCTACAGATGGGTGACCCTTCCGCTATGCACGGAAGGTGTGGGTCAAAACGCAGTTTTGAGGTATGGTGAGCGCAGGGACTTCATTTCCCTTCAACCACACTCGAAGAGCAGAGCAGGGCTGGGTTGCAGAGGAGCAACGGGATTCCTATAATCCGCATCATGAATGAAATCCACTCGGATGCAGTTGCGCCGCGAAGCGGGTTCCTTTGTGTCTTCCAACAAGCCGCCGATGTGGGGATGAATTAGTCCGAAGATTGACACGGACGAGTTTGAAACGGACGCCGATTTGCGGAGTCTCAAGAAGCGCAGAAGGCCGGCGATCTTTGCCGGGCAAGGATGATCTCAAGGAAGTTTAATCTGAGGAGCTTTGAATGAAGAAGGCAGTCGTCTCTCTCCTGGCAGTCTCGGCAATCTCGGCGGTGCTGGTGGCTCCGGGTGCGGTATTTTCCAATGGCGTCAGCTATGCGCAGGCTCCTGCGGGCCAGATCACCATGGATCCGGCGGAGTACACGGACTATGACGCGGCGCTGAACAAGCAGACGACGCCGCAGACGCAGGCGCCGGCTTTGGAAGCATATCTGACCAAGTATCCCAATAGCAGCGTAAAGGCTAGCGTGCTGACCCAAATCATGGTGGACTACAGCCAGTTCGATCCAGCCAAGGCGCTGACTGCGGCGGACAATGTGCTGAAGTTGGACCCGAACAACGTTCGCGCGCTGCTGATCGAGACGGCCTTCCGGCGCCAGCAGGCGGAGCAGATCACGGACCCCGCGGCTCGGCAGACGGCGATGGATTCGGCCGCGAGCTATGCGCAGAAGGGCGTGGCAGCGACCAAGCCGGCGGGCATGTCCGACTCCGACTTTACGACGCTGCAGAATGCCGCCGCACCCACGTTCTATAGCGCCATCGGCACTGCTGCGTTGAGCAAGAAGGACACGGCGACGGCCATCGACGCCTATAAGAAGGAGCTGGCGGCGACGCCCGTGGCGCAGACGACCACCCCCGGCACGGCGCTGCAGGACACCTACTACCTGGGCCAGGCGTACTACCAGTCTTCTCCTCCCGACCTGGTCAACTGCACCTTCTATGCGACCCGCGCGTACTCCTACGCCCCGGCGCAGTATCAGGCGCAGATGCCGCTGGCGGCCTATTGCTATAAGAAGTATCACGGAGGAACCGATGGCTATGATGCGGTCGTGACGGCGGCCAAGGCCAACCTGAATCCTCCGTCGGACTTCACCATCAAGGCCGCGCCGACTCCAGCGGACCAGGTGAAGGCGCTGCTGGCGAGCACGCCCGATGCGGACCTGCCGAAGCTGGCGATCGACGACAAGGAGTATGTGCTGGCCAACGGCGCTCCTGCGGACGCGGACAAGGTCTTCAACTCCATCAAGGGCAAGGCGGTCCAGCTTCCAGACGTGCTGGTTATCGCGGCTACAGCGGATTCGCTGCAGGTAGCGGTCTCAACCGATAGCGTGGCGAACAAGACGGCGGACTTCACCTTCGCGATGAAGGCTCCGCTGACCAAGGTGCCGGATGTCGGTTCCAAGGTGACGCTGACGGGCACCTACGCGAGCTACACGCAGAGCCCGATGATGATCTCCATGAGCGACGGCGAGGTGGTAGCCAAGGCTGCGCCGGTAACGAAGAAGGCTCCGGTTCGCCGCCGGTAAACAGAAGCTTATGAAGGATAGGAGGCCGCCTGATGAGGGCGGCCTTTCTTTGTCTGTCACGATTTGCTTTCAGCTACACGATGGCGTTGGTGAGGAAGCGCTGTTGCAGCACTGGACGGAGTTCCAGGGCCTGGTAGTGGATGCCCACAGCTCTTGACGTGTTATTAAGCATCGCGGGTAATCTGCTCCCGCAGAGCGATCGCGTCGTCCTTCACTGCGCCTGTTCGTCGATCCACAAGGCCCATCCCTCGTCCGGCATGAGCGGGCCGTTCTCTGGCCAGGCTTCAATGTTCGGAGCAGCTGATGCAGAAGGTACGGGCACGAGGCTAGCGTCGCAAAAGCTCCAAAAGAGGGATTCCGGGAACGTTCGAAATTCTTTGAGGATGACTGAGAGCGCCAGCAGTATATCCAGTGACTGGACCACTTGGCATCTTGAGCGAACCCTTCCGCGACCAATCCCCTGAGAACCGAAGCTGTACCAGCTTGATGCCGGCTATGAAAGATGGTCCATAAGTTGTACCCAGATTAGGCCCAGCGAGGTAGCGTCAGAATGACCGCCTTCCTCTAAGGTAATGAAAGCTCATTCTAAGAGGTAACTACACGCGATGAGCAGGCCCACGGGAATCTACAAACTTATGTCCGTCCAGCTACCGGAGTTTCAAATCGCTTACCAGCCCATCGTCAACGTGCGGACGCAGAGCATTATCGCGTACGAGGCGTTGACTCGCGGCCGCGATGGGCGCTGTTTTCCAGAGCTCGTGGCCGATATGGACCTTGCAACCATCCGCCGCTTTCACCGCGTCACCGCCTGCGAGGCCATCCGCCGCGCCATGGAGCTGGGGTTGCGTGAGATGAACGCCGCGCTGTGCATCAACATACAGCCTGATCTTTCAGAGAGTGCCGTCAACGGGCAGTTCGTCCTGGATGCGGCCAACCGCTACGGCATGCCTCCGGGCAAGATCCTGCTGGAGCTTACCGAAGATCATCACCTCAGCCTCCCGGATCTGCGCTCCCTCGTCGCGCGCAACCAGATGGCGGGCTTTGTCACCGGAATGGACGACTTTGGCGCAGGGTACTCTGGTCTGACCATGCTGGTGGAGTGCCGCCCGGAGGTCCTCAAGCTGGACCGCGCCCTGGTTCGCGGCATCGACCGTTGCGATACCCGCAGCAAGGTCGTCTCCGCCTTCGCGCAGATCAGCGCCTCGCTTAATATGATCCTGGTGGCAGAGGGCGTGGAGACACCGGCGGAGTGCTCCCGTCTGCGCGAACTCGGCATTGAGATCATGCAGGGATACTTGTTCTCGCATCCAGTCGTGGACGCACTTCCCTACCAGGGCGTTTATGGCGTCGCCACGCATACTGAGGCAGACCGCGAGCAATTTATGCACGCCAGGGAGCAGAAACCGTGGTGGCAGCCCCGGCCCGAGGTTGAGCTCTATACGCTTCCCCAGCCGCTCACTCTCCAAGAAGAAGTCGCTTGATCGAGTAGGCCCTGCCCGTTGCGGGATCACACTCGATCAGGCAGGCAGCCAGCTTTGGATTTCCCTTTGCGGCCTCAAACTTGCCCGGCATGCCGGTCAAAAACCGTTGCACTACGAGATCCTTTTCCACCCCGATCACAGAGTCATACGGCCCAGTCATGCCCACGTCCGTCTGGTACGCTGTGCCCTGCGGCAGTATGCGCTCGTCCGCGGTGGGTACGTGCGTGTGCGTCCCCAGGACCGCGGTCACGCGCCCGTCGAGATACCACCCCAACGCGGACTTCTCGCTGCTCGCCTCCGCGTGGATATCTAGAAGAATTACCTTAGCAGTCAGCTTCGCCAACAGCTCGTCGGCCTTACGAAAGGGATCGTCGCAGGCATTCATGAAGACGCGCCCCTGCATGTTCATTACCGCATAGGCGGTGCCGTTCGGCAGCACGCCCTCATACACGCCAAAGCCCGGCGTGCTGATAGCGTAGTTGGCCGGCCGCAAGATGCGGCGTCCTCGTTCATGCGAGTTTGCCGGCACCTTCATGTACTCGAAGATTTCGCGCTTATCCCATATGTGGTTTCCCGTGGTGATCACATGCGCGCCCAGATCGAAGATCTCCTCTGCCAGCGATGGCGTAATGCCGAAGCCGCCGGCAGCATTCTCGCCATTGATGATCAGCAGGTCGACCGCGTAGCTGTCGAGCAGATGCGGCAGGTGTTCCCGCAGGATATGACGGCCGGCGGACCCGAAGATATCGCCGACGAAGAGGATGTTCACGGAACGAGTTTACTACCGCCCGATCAGATGATCTGGTGTGCTACGTTGGGACCATGCCAAGCGTTCTTCGCGGCTTCGGGTCGAAGTCCGCCCACCAGCCCAAGTCAGGCGTTCTCCGGAGCATGATCGCGGTCATCGTGGGCTTCATGGTGATGATGCTGGCGGTCATCGCGTTCACGCTGGTCATGGTTAAGACGATGGGCATGCAATCCGGTCATCCCACGCCTGGGTACCTTGTCTATAACGTCGTAGCGTCCTTCATCGCAGCATTCCTCGGCGGCTTCGTGACCGGAACGATCGCGCCGGAGCGCCGGGTCCGGCATGGCTACCTGCTGGCAATGGTCATGCTCCTGATGGCGGCGTTGAGTTATGCACACTATCAAGGAGGCCAACCGGCCTGGTACCAGGCCATGTTGGTGGTCGTTCCTCCGCTCTTCGCCATCCTCGGAGCCAAGGTTGCGCTGATCGTCCATCTGGCCTCGGAACGGGCAAAATCCTCGCCAAAGCCGAGCCGCCGTTGACCCAGGCGCGCGTCGTTAGCTCAGTGTGATACCTTGCACCGCATGGCGCAGAACGGTCGTTTTGAGTTGAGTGTTAGGGTGCTTGCGGTCCTCGCTACAGGGCCTGACAAGGATCATGGGATGCATACCTCGTCTTCGATAGCCGAAGAACTGGGAACGAGCGCGGTGATGGTACGGCGAGTCTTTGCCGCGCTGCATGGAGCGGGCTTCATTGTGCAGAAGAAAGGTCCGCAGGGGGGCGCGAAGCTGCATCCCAAGGTCGCAGCCAAGACTATCGGCCTCGGCGATGTATATGTGGCCGTGGAACCGGAGTGGCTGGAGGCGGACGATACCGCCGTCAACACCGTCACCAAGAAGGTTCGGCAGGCTGCCGTGGCGGCCATGAACGAGACCAGCATCGCCGCCGTAGCCAAGCGGATGAAGGCAAGATAAGCGGCGCGTCCCGCGCCTTACCATCCCAGCGTCCCAAGCGCCCCTTTGAACGGCCCGGTGAGGTCGTGGGTGATCCATCCCCCGTAGAAGTCGCCTGCCTGTGGGACGACCCGCTCGTCCTCCACCCAGCACTCGTCCACGCGACTGGCGTATAACGCCAGATGGCTCCGCAGCCCTGCAAAGGCAGCCGATGGAGCCTCATAGCTCCAAGCCGCGCCCACACTCACCAGGCCGTCAACCACCACATCCCAATATCGCGCCACACCCTTGAACTCACAGAAGCTTCCCCGCTGCGCCGAAGCCCGCAGACAATCGATCCTGATGTCGGCTGGCGGCAGATAGTATACCGGCGGATGGCTTGTCTCAAGGACCCGCATGGCCCGCACTGTATCAGCAATCGTGACGCCACGATGCATCACTCGCACCCTTCGCTCCGTCGCCTCCAGCCTTGGCGGCCTTGGATAATCCCATACAGACTCCATCGTCTTCACCTCACCCCTCCTATCATCCGCTACACTCGACCCATGCCCAACAGCACGGTCCCCGCGCACTTTGACGCCATCGCACAGCGGGAGCAGGGACTCAACCGCGGTCTGTCCTCCGGCCAGCTCTCCATGATCGCTATCGGAGGAGCCATCGGCACCGGCCTCTTCCTCGGCTCGGGCTTTGCCATCGGCCTCGCCGGCCCCGCCGTGCTCCTCAGCTACGCCATCGGCGCGGTCATCACGCTGCTACTGATGGGCTGCCTGGCGGAGATGACCGTAGCGCACCCCACCTCCGGCTCCTTCGGCGCGTGGGCCGAGTTCTACCTCGGTCCTCTTGCCGGCTTCCTTGTTCGTTACGCCTACTGGGCCTGCATCGTCTTCGCCTTGGGCACGGAGGTCTCCGCCGTTGCCATTTACATGCACTTCTGGTTCCCCGCCATGCCTGGCTGGCTTTGGATCATCAGCTTCACCCTCGCGCTCGTTGTACTCAACACCTTCCGCGTCGGCCTCTTCGGCATAGTCGAATACACCTTCTCCGCATTCAAGCTTGTTGCCATCCTGCTCTTCCTCGTCCTCGGAGCAATCGTGGTCTTCCGCACCCCGCACGATCCGACCATCGGCCTCATCAACTACACCGCCTTCGGAGGCTTCTTCCCACATGGCCTCTGGGGCATGTGGACGGCAGTTTTAGTCGCGCTTTTCAGCTTCTTCTCGGTGGAGATGATCGCCGTTGCCGCCGGCGAGGCGAAAGATCCGCGCCGGGCCATCACCCAGGCTTTTAAGGCGACCTTCTTCCGCCTTGTCCTCTTTTACCTCCTAACGCTCGCTCTCATCTTAGCCATCCTGCCCTGGCCTCAGACGCAGATGATTGATGGCGTTACCCAGAGTCCCTTCGTCGCCGTCATGACCCGCACCCACATCGCCGGCGCGGCAGGCGTGGTTAACTTCGTCATCCTCATAGCGGCGTTGTCTGCGATGAACTCCCAGCTGTACATTACCAGCCGCATGCTCTTTTCGCTCTCCCGGTCGGGCTTCGCCCCGCGTCTCTTCGGCACACTCAGCGCGACAGGCGTTCCCATCCCTGCGCTCCTGCTCTCGACCGCTGGCATCGCCCTCGCCGCCATCCTTAACGCCCTTTACCACGACGCTGCCTTTGGCATCCTGCTAGCCATCTCCGTCTTCGGCGCCATGTTCGTCTGGCTGATGATCTTTCTCACCCATCTTCGCTTCCGTCGCGTCCACTCGGGCGGTATCCTTGCCTTCCGCATGGCTGGCTTTCCCGCAACCACCCTCCTCGGCACCGCCCTTATGGCTGCCATGCTTCTCACCACACCCTTCGCGCCAGGCTTCAAGCCCACCCTCGTTTACGGCATTCCCTTCCTCACCCTCCTCGTCGCCGCCTACTTCATCAGGAACAGCCGCTCGTCCTCCTGACAAACTAATCCGCAAGCTCATGCAGCAAGTTTTCCAAGATAGGTTCAGGATAGGCTAGAGACGGATGGCGGATGACACAAAGAGCAAGCTAAGGGCCGGAATCGATATCGGCGGAACGTTCACCGATCTGATCATGATTGACAGCAATGGGCACTTTGCCATTGGCAAGACGCTCACCACGCCGCAGGATCCCTCATTGGCCATTGAGACGATTCTGCGCGACGGCTCCTCCCGCTTTGGGCGTGCACTGACCGAACTGGACGCCATTGTTCACGGCACCACGCTAGTCACCAATGCGCTGATTGAACGCAAGGGTGATAGGACGGCGCTTATCGCAACGGAGGGCTTCCGTGATGCCATAGAGATCGGGCGAGAAAATCGTTACGACCTTTACGACCTGACGATCGAGCTGCCGCAGCCTCTCGTTCCGCGGTATCTGCGTTTCGGAGTGCCGGAGCGCACGCTTGCAAACGGCGTCATCCATACGCCGCTTGACGAGGTATATCTCCGTAAACTGGTACTGGAACTTGCAGAGAACCACATCGTTGCCATCGCAGTCGCCTTCATCAACAGCTTCGCGAATCCAACCGCGGAGAAGCGTGCCCGCGAGATCATCCGCGAAATCGCCCCTGACATCCGTGTCAGCTTGTCGTCGGAGGTGTCGCCCACCATCCGGGAGTTCGAGCGAACCAGCACCACCATTGCAAACGTTTATGTGCAAGATCGCGTTGAACGCTACTTACGCGAGTTGCAGAGCCGCCTGATGAAGATGGACTTCACGGGCAGCTTTCTGATGATGCTCTCCAATGGAGGAGTGGCGACCCCTGAGACCGCCATCGCCTTCCCTATCCGTCTGTTGGAATCCGGCCCTGCCGCCGGAGCGCTCGCCGCCGCAGCCTACGGAGCAGCCTGCGGATCGCTCGACCTGGTCTCCTTCGACATGGGCGGCACCACCGCAAAGTTTTGCGTCATCGAAGGCGGCAAACCGCTTGTCGCACATGAGTTTGAGTTCGATCGAATCTACCGGTTTCGCAAAGGCTCTGGCCTGCCTGCGACCATCCCCGTCATTGAGATGGTGGAGATCGGTGCCGGTGGCGGCTCTATCGCGCGCATTAACTCGCTTGGCCTGCTCAAAGTAGGTCCGGACTCCGCCGGCGCTGACCCCGGACCCATCTGCTATGGCCGCGGAGCAACTGAACCCACCGTGACCGATGCGGATTTGCTGCTCGGGTACCTTGACGCGGAGTTCTTCCTCGGCGGCCGCATGGGACTTGATCTCCAGGGAACTCGCCAGGCCGTACAGGATCATCTCGCCTCGCAGCTCGGTCTTTCCGTTGAAGAAGTTGCATGGGGCATCCACCAGATTGTCAATGAGACGATGGCCAGCGCTGCCAGGGCGCATATCCTGGAGCGCGGCAAAGATCCGCAGACCCAGCCGCTCTTTGCGTTTGGGGGCGCAGGACCGATGCACAGCTATCGCATCGCCAAGGCTCTTGGCTCGCCGCGCCTCATCGTCCCGTTTTTGTTAGGGATAATTAGGAGTTTTTGATTTCTCTATTCGTCGGCAGCGTTTGACTTTGTTCGGCCATGGCGTATCTCACTTGACGAGCTGAACTGGCAGACCGCAGAAGAGTTGCTTAATACCATGACCAGCGAGGGCCGAGCGCTCCTCAGCAACGCCGGCCTGACCGACGCGAAGATCCATGTTGCATGCAGCGTCGATATGCGATACGTCGGACAGGGGCATGAGATTACGGTTCCTCTTCCGCCAGACACGTCCGACGCATACGCTCGTAAGGGGGCCCTTTCTGCGGCATTTGAGACGGCTTACCTCAAGCTCTACGGGAGGCACGGACCTCTAGTTCCGCAGGAGATCATGAATTGGCGCGTGGTTGTAACCGGTCCCAAGACTGAGATCCGTCTCGCCGTTGAGGACCCAGGCCTAGAGCGTGCCAACCCCATCAAAAGCCTTCGCCGGGCATACTTTCCTGAGCTTGGCGGCTTCACTGAGATCCCGGTCTATGACCGCTATGCCATGCCGCGCGGTTTTCGCTTCCATGGCATGGCCATTGTTGAAGAGCGAGAATCGACCACCGTCGTCGGTCCTGATGCCGACAGTTATATTGACGAACAGTGGAACCTAATCGTGGAGTTGCGAGGTGAGGACCTGTGATGACTCAGATGGATCCAATCCTGCTGGAGATCCTCTGGAGTCGCCTGCTCTCCCTCTGCGAGGAGCAGCAGGTGACGCTCATCCGTACCGCCTTCAGCACCGTCGTTCGCGAATCCCAGGATCTTGCATGTGGAGTCTTCGATTCACGCGGCTTCATGATCGCCCAGTCGAGCACTGGAACGCCTGGACATATCAACGCCATGGCCACCGGTGTGCGCCACTTTCTTGAAGCATTTCCTCCAGAAACCCTTGCCCCTGGTGACATCCTTCTCACCAACGATCCCTGGCAAACCGCCGGACAGATCAATGACATAACGGTCCTCACCCCCGTCTTCTACAACGACGCCATTGTCGCCTACTTCGCCAGTACCTGCCACGCACCCGATATCGGCGGCCGCATATTATCGGCTGAAGCGCGTGAGATCTACGAAGAGGGTCTGCGCATCCCCATCACCAAGCTGTTTAGCAAAGGCGAGGCGAATAGACAGCTGATTGAGATCATTCGCGCCAACGTTCGCACACCGGAAGAGACCGTCGGCGACCTTTACGCTCAGGTCTCTTCCAACGCAGTAGGCGCGCGCAGCCTGCTGCATCTCATGTCGGAGTTCTCTCTGACCTCCGTTGATACGTTGGCCGACGAGATCATCGACCGCTCCGAGCAAGCACTGCGTCATGCCATCAAAGCCATTCCCAATGGCCGCTACGTCAATGAGGTCTTTAGCGACGGCTTTGAAAGACCTGTCAAGATCTGTGTGGCGGTCACGGTCAGCGACCGAAGCATCGAGATCGACTTCGCAGGTTCCTCCGAACAAAGCCAGCGCGGGATTAATGTCGTGCTGAACTACACCCGCGCCTATGCCTCCTTCGCCATCAAGGCGGCCATCAGCCCGGACATCCCGCATAATGACGGCTCCTTCCGGCCTATTAACGTCATTGCTCCAGCCGGATGTATTTTCAACTGCGTTGAACCCGCGGCAGTAGCATCGCGCCACCTCATCGGCCACTTCATTCCCGGAGCCATCTTCGGAGCTTTGGCATCCGCTCTGCCCGGCCGTCTCATGGCAGGCGGGTCGGAGCCGGTTTGGATCTCCGTCTGGCGTGGTGAATCCGCAGCCAGTACAACCCAGCAGGCCGTTCCATCATTCCTCCTGAGCCACTTCCAACTCGGGGGCGCAGGCGCTCGCGCATCCAAGGATGGCCTTAGCACCACCGGCTTTCCCAGCGGTGTCGGCGGCGTTCCCGTAGAGATCATCGAATCCCTCAGCCCATTACTTCAACATCGGCGCGAGCTCCGCGAAGATTCAGGAGGCATCGGCGAGTTCCGTGGCGGCCTTGGTCAGAGCACGGAGATGCGTTGTCTCTCAGGTCGGCGCTGGGAGGTTTCGGCCATGATCGACCGCATTCAGTACCCGGGTCCTGGCCTCCTTGGCGGCGGTCCGGGAGCCCGAGGCGAATTTCTGCTGGACGGCAAGCCTGTGCCGCCCAAGACGCTGCTCCCCCTGAACCCTGATGCATCGGTTCAACTCAACCTTCCCGGCGGTGGTGGTTACGGCAATCCACATCACCGGTCGGTTGCAAAGGTTCTGGATGACGTCATCAAAGGCTACGTCTCAGTTGATGCAGCGAGGAAACACTATGGCGTGGCAATTTGCTATACCGGTCAGCCAAGCCAACTTGTGCGGCTGCCGGAGCATTACGTCATCGAGGAAGATGCAACCAAAAAGCTTCGCGACTGAGCAATTGATTCTTCATCAGAATTGTTGATCAGGATTCGGCGAGAACCAGACTTTCTACGAAGAGGTGTAGGCCCTCTGCGGTGTAACCCATGTTGTACTTCAGGCCGACGTATGTCACCTAGCCATCGGGAATGATGTCTTCTAAGCTCGTGCAAGCCGAGATACAGTGGTAATAGCACTTCGTTACCCACATAAGGTGGGACTTACATCCAAGTCGACTTGGCCTATTTAAATGGTGGCCTCCCCGGCTAGGAAGAACCCAGTTCTCCAGATTGCATTTGTAGATAAGATGTGTCGAAAACGCTTTCCTTCTCGACGATCGCTTGTCTGTTCCTTCAGCCTGTAACGCATAAGAGATGGTGATGATCGTACTCGGCCCGTCTTATGCGCAAGCTTGTTGATCTATGCAACGCTTGTGCTGCTAACCTACCCGCGCGGAATGTGGCGGTATGTGGGGGTGAAGCCGAGGGTGCGGGCGTAGTCGAGGATATGGTCGAAGTGGAGACTGATGGTAGCGCCTGCTTTTTGCGTGACCTCGTCTTCAATGGGGAGGTCGAAGTCGTCGGCTCCGTAGAGGAGGCCTTCGAGGGCGCGCTCGTTCTGGGTGAGGACGGAGGTGCGAATGCGGGGGACGTTATCGAGAAAGATGCGGCTGAGGGCGAGGTGGCGGAGATACTCCCGGGTGGTGATCTCAATGCCGCCGATATGGGTGAAGTAGGGCTTGTAAGTCCAGCAGAGAAAGCTGGCAAGGCCGCAGCACTGGTCTTGAAACTGGCGGGTGCGGTCGAGGTGTTCGAGGCGTTCGGCGATGGTCTCGTCGAAGCCGATGACCATGGTGGCGGTAGTGCGGAGGCCGGCGGCGACGAGGGCGGCCTGCGCCTCAAAGTATTGGGCGACGGTGTATTTGAACTTGCTGTGGCGGCGACGGAAGTCTTCGGTGAGGATTTCGGATCCGCCGCCAGTGATCCAACGGACGCCGGCGGCGAGGGAGCGCTCGGCGGTGGCGGTGTAGGAAAGCTTCGCATGGTCGGCGAGGTACATGAACTCGGCGATGGTGAGGG
>CAXTRZ010000021.1:0-17227 GCA_964246715.1 uncultured Acidobacteriaceae bacterium
CTGGCGGGCGCTCCGGCGACGGACAAGGCGGCAAAGTGTGACTGGCGCGTGCTGCCGGAGCTTTGGGCGTATGCGGCGAATCGGATCGGCGAGGTGAGCGCGAGCCTGGTCGAGATTGATGCGGCGATGGCGACGGGATTCAATTGGGAGATGGGGCCGTTTGCGCTTTGGGACGCGGCAGGCGTGGCGATGGTTGTGGAGAGGATGCGGGAGCAATGTGTGCCTGTGCCCACGACCGTGGAGAAGCTGCTGGCAAGTGGAGGAACGAGTTGGTATCGCGGCGGTGGGGTTGAGTATTTTGATACGGATTCAGGCACGTATAAGCCGGTTAAGCAGGATGCGTCATTGCGGCCGATTGCAGGTTGGAAGAAGGCGAATGGGGTGTTTGGGGGGAACTCCGGGATCTCGCTGGTGGATGTTGGGGATGGGATTGGATGCTTTGAACTCCACTCCAAGATGAATGCGCTGGGCGAGGACATTGTGTCGTTCTTGGTGAAAAGTCTGCGCAGCGGAAGCGATGCTGTCAGGAGCTTTGATGGATTCGTGATCTCGACCGATGCGCAAAACTTCTCTGTGGGGGCGAACCTCGTGCAGATGCTGCTCGCGGTGCAGAACGGCGAGTGGGATGAGATTCGGGATACGATCAAGCAGTTCCAAGACATGACCCAGGCGGTGAAGTTCTGCCAGCGACCAGTGGTTGCGGCGCCAGCGGGCATGTGTCTGGGCGGCGGGACGGAGATCTCCATGCATGCGGCGGCGCGGCAGGCGCACCTGGAGCTTTATACGGGGCTGGTGGAGACGGGTGTGGGCCTGATCCCGGGCGGCGGCGGATGCAAGGAGATGTTGCTGCGGGTGATCGCCGATGCAGACCGCGTGAAGACGGAGGCGAGGGGCGAGTCGGTGGAGATCGTGGACGGGATTCGCAGCGCGTTTGAGACGATTGCGATGGCGAAGGTCTCGACTTCGGCAGTGGAGGCACGCGGGTTGAAGCTGCTGGCGGCGAGCGATGCGATCTCAATGAACCGCAGCAGGCTGGTGAGCGACGCAAAGGCGCAGGCGCTGCGCATGGTGAGGGCGGGCTACGTTGCTCCGGTTATGCGGACGGATATTCCGGCACCGGGCGTTAGTGTGATGTCGACGCTGAAGCTGGGGATCTATACGCTGCGGGAGGGAGAGTACATCAGCGAGCATGACGCCAAGGTGGCGACGCATGTGGCGCGTGCGCTGACCGGCGGCGAGATCACTCCGGGGACGTTGTTGAGTGAGCAGAATCTGCTGGACCTGGAGCGTGAGGCGTTCCTCTCACTCTGCGGCGAGGCGAAGACATTGGAGCGGATTAGCTTCACGCTAAAGACGGGCAAGCCACTGAGGAACTAACTGGGCTGGGAAGACGGAAGGAATGGCGATGAGAGAAGCAGTGGTTGTGAGTGCGGTACGGACGGCAGTAGGCAAGGCCCCAAAGGGAACGCTGCGATTTACACGGCCGGACGATCTGGGTGCGATTGCGGTGAAGGAGGCGGTGGCTCGGGTTCCGCAGCTCAATGTGAACGAGATTGAGGATGTGATCATCGGGTGCGCGGTGCCGGAGGCGGAGCAGGGACAGAACGTGGCGAGATTGATCTCGCTGCGGGCTGGGCTGCCGATTGAAGCGGCGGCCATGACGGTAAACCGGTACTGCGCGTCTGGGTTGCAGACGATTGCGCTGGCTGCAGAACGGATTCGCGGTGGTGGAGGAGACGTGATTGTGGCGGGCGGGACGGAGTCGATGTCCTTTCTGCCGTTTGGCGGAAACAAGGTCACGATCAATCCCTGGTTGATGGATAATCACCCATCCGCGTACATGTCCATGGGGCTTACGGCGGAGCGGGTTGCGAAGCACTATGGGATCAGCCGCGAGGAGTCTGACGCCTTTGCGCTGGCGAGTCATATGAAGGCGCAGGCGGCGATCGCGGCGGGAAAGTTCCAGGATGAGATTGTGCCGGTTGCAGTGACGAATACCGTGATGAGCGCACAGGGCAAGCCGGAGACGGTGGAGACGTCCTTCAAGGTGGATGAGGGGCCGCGGGCGGATACGTCGCTTGAAGCCTTGAGCAAGCTGAGGGCGGTGTTTCATGCAAAGGGTGTGGTGACGGCGGGCAACAGCTCGCAGACGAGCGATGGAGCCGCGGCCGCCGTGGTGATGTCCGAGACGCGGGCGCGGGAGATTGGCGCGACGCCGATGCTGCGTTTCGTCTCGTTTGCGTATTCAGGGTGCCTGCCGGAGGAGATGGGAATCGGACCGATTCACGCGATCCCCAAAGCTTTAAAGATGGCTGGGCTGAGTCTGGATGACATCGATGTGATTGAGCTGAACGAGGCGTTCGCGGCGCAGAGTCTTGCGGTGATGAAGGTACTCGGCATCGATGGCACGAAGGTGAATGTCAACGGCGGAGCCATTGCGCTGGGACATCCGCTGGGCTGCACCGGCACCAAGCTGACAGCGACGCTGGCGCGGGAGATGAAGCGGCGCAACGTGAAGTACGGCATGGGGACCATGTGTGTGGGCGGCGGGCAAGGTGCGGCGGGAATCTTTGAGAACGTGCAGAGTTAAGGGACGGCAGAACGAAGGATTACAAGGAGATGGCAATGATTGCAGAGGCGGCAGTAGCGAAGCGGATTGCGGGTGGGAGTTTCCTGATTGAGGATCTCACGGCGGAAGACATGTTCACGCCGGAGGATCTCTCAGAGGAGCAGAAGCAGATTGCGGCGATGACGTCCACGTTTGCTGAGGAGAAGATTCTGCCGCAAGTGGCAGCGATTGAGGCGAAGCAGTATGACGTGCAGCGCAAGCTGATGCGGGAGTTGGGAGAGCTCGGCCTGCTCGGCGTGGACGTGCCGGAGGAGTACGGCGGGATGGAATTGGATAAGATGACGTCTGCGGTCGTCTCACAGGCGATCAGCGTGCTTGGCAGCTTCAGCGTGACCTTCAGCGCGCATGTAAGCATCGGGACGCTTCCGCTGGTTTGGTATGGAACGCCAGAGCAGAAGGCAAAGTACCTGGCGAAGCTGGCGTCGGGCGAGTGGATCGCCTCTTATGCATTGTCCGAGTCTTCGGCTGGGTCCGATGCGATGAACATTCGGACGACGGCTAAGCTGAGCGCAGATGGAAAGCACTACCTGCTGAACGGCGAAAAGATGTGGATCTCAAACGCGGGCTTTGCGAACCTGTTTACGATCTTCGCGAAGATTGACGGGGAGAGGTTCTCGGCTTTCCTTGTGGAGTTGGGAACGGAGGGTCTGACTATTGGGAAAGAGGAGCACAAGCTGGGCATTCGCGGGTCTTCAACATGCCCGCTGATCTTAAGTGATTGCAAGGTGCCGGTGGAAAACTTGCTGGGAACAGCCGGGAAGGGGCATCAGATTGCGTTCAACATTCTGAACGTGGGCCGTTACAAATTGGCCGCGAACGCGGTGGGCGGAGCCAAGGTTGCATATCGCGACGGCGTG
Source organism: uncultured Acidobacteriaceae bacterium (assembly GCA_964246715.1). Lineage (GTDB taxonomy): Bacteria > Acidobacteriota > Terriglobia > Terriglobales > Acidobacteriaceae > Edaphobacter. Next base: position 3,487 of record CAXTRZ010000021.1, read on the forward strand.
CGTTATGCGAAGGATCGCTCTGGGTTCGGGAAGTCGATTACGCAGTTTGGACTGGTGCAGGAGAAGATCGCGGACAGCGCTGCGGGAATCTATGCGGCGGAGTCAACGCTCTACCGCGTGGTGGGCGCGATCGATGCGGCTTTGGCGGAGCTGGATAAGAGGTCGCCGACCTACACGCAGGAGGTGCAGAAGCGCATTGAAGAATTTGCGGTGGAGTGCTCCATCCTGAAGTTCTTCGGGTCGGAGATGCTGGAACGGCTTGTGGATCAGATGCTGCAGTTACATGGCGGGTACGGCTATGTGGAGGAATTCCCTGCTGAACGGAGCTATCGCGACTCGCGCATTAACAAGATCTTTGAGGGAACGAACGAGATTAACCGGCTGATAACGACGGGATGGATGATGAAGCGGGCGCTTGCCGGTACGCTGCCGCTGCTGCCTGCCATTAAGCAACTGATGGACGAAGTGATGGCCGGTCCGGCTGCGAAGTTGACGTACGAGGGACCTGTCGCGGAGGAGCGTGCGTTGCTTGCGAACGCAAAAAAGCTGACGCTGTTCTGCGCCGGCGTGGCGTCGCAACGGTTCGCGCAGGCACTTGCCGATCAGCAGGAGATCATGGGCGCGTTAGCAGACATGCTGGCCGAGGTGCTGGTGCTCGAGTCCACGCTGTTGCGCACGGAGAAGTTTGCGGGGAAAAAGCCTATTGCGGAGAAGCTGGCCAAGTACTATGCGGCGCGGTCTTTCCGGGTGGTAGAGACATCCGCGGAGCGGGTTTTGGGCGCCGTAGCCGAGGGAGATACGCTGCGCACCTATATGGCAATCTTCCGGCGGCTGAGCAAGCATGAACCTACGAATGTGGTGATGCTTGGCCGTGAGATCTCCGCAGCTATGGTGGAGGCAGGGCAATACGCGCTGTAGTTTACGTGGTGCAGGGTCTGTTTTCGAGGGCGATCTTACAGCCTCAAGCGATCTCATCTAAGACGTTCGTGGCAGGCCGCGACAGTCGTTGAAGCATAGCTCGCAGGCGGGAGGAGGCGCAAATGCCGAGTTTGTCCTCCTTCTGCCGAAGGTAAGCTGGAGTATTGCGCTCTGCGGGGAATGCAGTTACGCCCTTGCAGTCGAGCGAGGAGTTAACCGTAGCAAAGACGATGATGAGGTCTAAGCCGCGATCAGAGATCCACAGCTTGCAGGATATGATCTTCCTCGCTCAGTGCTGAGTGGAGGATGAATGAGTGTGTGGTCTGGGGAGTGTTCTGCGATGGCATGAAAGGGCTCTTCGGGAGTTGCTTGCGGAGTTATTTTACCGCAGGGTAGATTAGTAGCCAGCATGGAAGATGTGCTGCTGAGCGCTTAGGCAGCGTACTTGATCATTTGAGATAAGTCAGGAGTGGGTGCGATGCGGATATTGTCGGTAATTCGACAGGTGCTGGACGCGGAAGAGAGCGTGAAGATGATGGACGGCAAGGTGGATCTGTCAAGCAGCAAGCTGGTGATTGACACCATGGACGAATATGGCGTGGAGGAGGCGCTGCGTCTCCGTGAGGCGGGCACAGAGGTAGAGGTGGTCGCGCTGGCAATTGGGCCTGCACGGTGCGAGGAGGCGCTACGAAGCGCTTTAGCAATGGGTGCGGACCGGGCCATTCTTGTTGAAGCAAATGTGATTCTGGATGTCATCGCCGTAAGTGAGGTGGTCGCGCAGGTGGCGAAAAAAGAGCAGGTGGACCTTATCTTTTGCGGAGGACAGCAGGCGGATTGGGATAGCCAGGGACTTGGCGCCGCAACGGCGGAGCGCCTGGGTTGGACGCAGGCGACGTGGACCAATGCCTTGAAGATGGAAGGACAGCAACTGAGCGGTCAGCATGATTGCGATGCCGGCAGCGAAGCGTTTGTCGTTTCGCTTCCAACGGTGGTGACTACGCAGCAGGGTTTGAATGAGCCACGCTATCCCACGCTGCCGAACATTATGAAGTCGAGGAAAAAGGAGTTAAGGCGCGACTCGCTGGAGAGCTATTATTCGCAGCCCAAACTCAAGATCCTGAGCGCCGAGGTACAGGTTCTGGAGCGAAGGCACACGATTTTGGATGGGAAAGACGCGAATGCAGCGGCGACGCAATTGGTTTCTTTGCTGCGCGATGAAGCACGGGTGATTGCATGATTTTGATTGTGGCGGAACACGCGGATGGAAGGCTGAGCAAGAGCACGTATGAGATGACTGCGGCGGCTCGCGCGATTGGCAGAGAAGGGCCAGTAACGGTGCTGTTGCTGGGCAGTGGCATGGCTGCAGTCGCAACGCAGGCTTCGCTGCTTGCGGATCAGGTTCTGGTTGCGGATATGGCTGCGCTGGCACAGTACGATGCGGAGTTGTGGGCGGCAGCCGTGGCCCAGATTGCAAGCGAAGGCGAGGCGCATACAATTTTGATTGGAGGCAGTCGAAGTGGGCGCGAGTTCAGTCCGCGGGTGGCAGTGAAGCTGAACGCGCCGCTGATTGAAGATGCGATCAGCTTAAAGGATGCGGGCGGAGCGCTGGAGGCAGAGCACTACACGTTTCTTGCACGAGTGACGGAGCGCGTGCAGGCCGAAGGGCCTGTGGTGGTGGCGAGCATCAAGTCGGGGGCTTTTGCTCCAGCGCCGGCGAGGAGTGAGGCCGCAGAGCAGTATGACGTGGAGTTGAACCTCCCGGAACGCCGGTTTAGCGTCACTGTGCGAAAGACGGAGAAGAGTGAGAGGGTGTCGTTAGTCGAGGCCGATTACGTCGTGTCGGGTGGCCGCGGGGTGGGAAGCCCGGAAGGTTTTACGGAGTATGTGGAAGGCTTGGCGAACGAGATTGGCGCGGCCGTGGGAGCGACACGCGCCATTGTCGATGCGGGTTGGAGACCGTACGAGGAGCAGGTGGGTCAGACCGGAAAGACGGTTGCACCCAAGGTGTACTTTGCAATTGGTATTTCGGGTGCGGTACAACACCTGTCCGGCATGGGGAAGAGCAAGTGCATCGTTGCCATCAACAAGGATGGTGATGCGCCGATCTTCAAGAGCGTCGATTACGGGATTGTGGGCGATGTCACGCAGATTGTTCCTGCGTTGATCCGCGAATTGAAGAACACACACTAGGTAAACCGTTTCAACGGCAGGTATACATGCTTCCATTCGGGCAACGGATCGCATTCCTTGTCTTTGCATTGATCACCGGGGCTTTTGGCCTGCGCGGTTTTTACCGCGTTTATCGTCGCATTGCCGCGGGACGAGTCGACACAGAGGCTCGCTTCAATCAGTGGCCACGGAGAATCTGGTACGCGCTCGTCACCACGCTGACACAAAGCCGCACGTTTCGCAAACGGCCCTGGATCAGCTTCTTCCACTCGTTTATTTTCTACGGCTTTGTCTTTTATCTTCTCGTCAATCTGGTGGACGCGCTGGAGGGCTTTGTTGCGATTCCTGTGATACGTTTAGGACTTGCCGGGGATCTGTATATCTTATTCGCGGATGTCCTAAGCGCACTGGTGCTAGTTGGAGTGGTGGCGCTCGTGGTACGGAGGTTCGTGCTGCCGAGCAAGCATGATTTTCGCTTTAATGAACGCACGCTGTTGCACCAGAATGTGAAGCGGCAGTCCGTCACGCGGGATTCAGTGATCGTCTCCGCGTTCATTCTCTTTCATGTGGGTAGCAGGGCAGTTGGCTCGGCTGCGAAGTTTGCTGCCGAGGGACCAAGCCGCTTCGCTCCCTTTGCCATGTCACTCTCGCATCTGTTCACGCCACAGAACGCGGAGGGATGGAGGATTTTCGGCTACTGGGGAGCACTCGGAAGCGTGCTGCTTTTTTTGGCTTACTTCCCCTACTCGAAGCATATCCACATCTTTATGGCTCCTGTGAAGTATGCGGTGGCACGAACTGAGATGTCCGGAGTGTTGCCTTCCGTTGAGTTGGACGCGGAGGCGGAGGAGCCGCGGCTGGGGGCTGAGAAGCTGGAAGATCTTGCGTGGCCTCGGCTGCTGGATGCATATGCGTGTATCCAGTGCAATCGCTGCCAGGATGTCTGCCCTGCCACGGCGACAGGCAAGTCGCTAAGCCCATCGGCGCTTGAGATTAACAAGCGTATGGAGCTGAACGATCTTGCCAGGCACCAGCCTGAGTTTGAGATGGGAGGCGGCAGCCCGCGCCCTCTGTTGCAGTTCGCACTTTCACCGGAGGCGGCGTGGGCATGCACCACCTGCGGCGCCTGCATGCAGGCGTGTCCGGTGCAAGATGAGCCGATGCTGGATATCATCGATGTGCGCCGCAATCAGGTGATGATTCAGGGCGAATTCCCATCGCAGCTGCAGACGGCGTTTCGAGGTATGGAACGAGCGAAAAATCCGTGGGGGATCAATCACGATAAGCGGCTGGATTGGGCGAGTGGTTTGAATGTCAAGACGACGGACGAGAACCCAGAGCCGGACGTTCTGTTCTGGGTTGGATGCGCAGCGAGTTACGATCCGCAATCCCAGAAGACGGCACGTGCTTTCGTGCAACTGCTGGATCATGCCGGTGTTGACTTTGCGGTATTAGGCAAGCGCGAGTGCTGTACGGGAGATAGCGCGCGGCGGGCTGGGAATGAATATCTTTATCGTCAGCTTGCGGAACAGAACGTGGCGACGCTGAATGAGATAAAGCCGAAGCTGATTGTGGCCTCTTGCCCGCATTGCCTGAATACAGTCGGCAAAGAGTACGCGCAGCTTGGCGGCGACTATAAGGTGATGCACCATACGGAGTACCTGGAATCGCTGGTTGCGGATGGGAGGCTTGCTGCGGACTCAGGGACATCCACGGTTACGTATCATGATCCCTGCTATCTGGGCCGCCATAACGGCGTCTATGATGCGCCACGGAATCTGTTGAACATCACCAGCAACAACGTGGTCGAGCTCGGCAGGAACCGCGAGAACAGCTTCTGCTGTGGCGCTGGGGGTGCGCAATTCTGGAAGGAAGAAGAAGCGGGTGAAGAACGAATCTCAGATAACCGATATCGCGAGGCCCAAGAACGGCTTGAAGGGGCAGATGAAAAGGTGCTCGCGGTAGGATGCCCGTTTTGTAAGAGCATGCTGGAGAGTACGCCCGGCAAAGGCGCGGCAGAGATCGCGGTTAAGGATGTAGCCGAGCTGTTGCTTGAAGGGGTGCAGAGGCGATCGGGTATCAAGCCGAAGACCGTCGTTGCTGAAGACTTCCCTGAGTCTTTCGCTAAGTCCGTCGAGGATGCCAGGATGGAGCGAGTTCCTGAGTCAGCTTCCGCGAGAACAGAGTCGATTGCCTTAGTGATTCCGGAGACGGTGACGCCTATGGTGTCAGTCGATGAACCTGCTCAGAGTGCGGGCCCACGTAAGAAGTGGGCGCCGAAGGCGGCAGTTTCAGCACCATTAAAATCATCAGAAGAACCTGTGGCTCCTGTATCCGCAGCGGTTCCGGACGGGGTACCAGAAGCGGGGCACACGGAGATGACTCAGCGCGTCTCTGATGGATCGGAGCCTAAGCGAAAGGTGTGGTCTCCGAAGCGGGTCGTGAGTGAAACCACAAACCCGGCCACGATGGCAAAGGTGTCGGAAACAGCAACTGCGGAGCTGCCTGCTCCTGTTGCGCGTAAGACGTGGACGCCAAAGGCTTCCGCAACGAAGTTGAATCCGTCAGATGAATCTACATCCGGTCAAGGCGACTCGACGACTACGATCAAGCCTGATTAGGCGGTGCGGAGCCTCAGGGTTTTGCGGCAACGGGAGCGGCCTGGCGAAGCGATGACGGAACAAAGTCACTGGCAAGGATGTTTACATTATCCGTCAGGTAGAACGTCGGGATCTCAGGATGCTGCTCTTCGATCAGGATGAGCGTTCGAAAGTCGAAGCTCTGTATGTCCGCACGCGACTCCATGTGATTGCGTATGATTGCGCCACAGAGTGTATCGACGAAGATTTGCGCTGACACCGTGTGGTTCTGAAACATCTCCGCTGGGACGTTGACGTCCTGCTTGCCAGCGACTGCGGGCGGAAGCCGGTCCGGTAAAATTTTGGTCTCCAGGTTGAAGTTCACCGTCTCCGCCGTGTGTGCACGGGCTGCGGCCTGCGGGTGTGTCTTCCCGGGTCCGGTGCGATAGTACTGCGCGTAAAAATGGGTGAAGCGGAAGAGTTGTTCGACACACGTGGGTACGTACGGGCTTATCAAGCTTTCTTGTTTAGCGAAGGCGACGGAGACGGGTGAGAGCGCGAGATCGTTCTTCTGGTCTGGGCCAAAGTGAAGCTTGTCGCAGATGAATGTGCTCTGGGCCTCAGGCATGGAGATGTCGCGGATGTAGACGCGATGGTCCAGCGTATATGGCGCACCGTCCGCCCGGCGGCAGGACTGGGGATTGAGAAACTGGTCATGCCAAATCAGCGAGACGTGGTCCGTGGTGACACCTGTGTCCGTCTCAATGGTGGTGATGCCCTGATCCATGCCCGATTCAAATGAGGGCAGCGTATTCTCCGGGCGGAGACCGCGTCCGCCGCGATGGCCCGCCACGTCGAAGTGAGCTAATCGCGCTTGTATCTCCGGGGTGGCGGCTGCACGTTCTTCTGCGAGGACCTTCTGCAGCAGGTCTGGGCGATCCGAGATAAGGCCATCGACACCAGTGCGGATGACGGCTCGCATCTTCTCCGGATCATTCGTTGTCCACGGAATGACGCGCACTCCAACCGCCTGCAGCGCGGCCACTGGGACGCTGCTGGCCTTGTCCACAGAAAGCACAGAGTTATCAACTGGCGAGAGCACTGGCGGAACCTTTGCGCCATGAGCACGAGCGTGAGCGGATGCACGCTGCATCAGTGTTGCATATGGATTGGAGATGTCTTGCGCAGCGATGGGCATGGCGGCACTGAGGAGAAGGCTTGCGGATACAAAGCGTGTCATGGAGGTGACACCATCATCCTTGATGTGAGTTACGAGAGTGTCAATTGCAGAGACATTGAGGAAACAGGATTAGCTTGGCCGCGAGTAGTCCGTACGAACGAGTGCGGCAAACTGCTCAACCTGGGCGTCTATCCAAGACTGATTGCGGACCAATTCTTTCCCAAGCAAAGCTGCAACGCCGGGCGCGGCACGCAATGCTGCGGCTGAATCCAAGAGTAAGGCTCGCGTTCGCCGGGAGAGCACATCCTCAAGCGTACGTGCCATCTCATAACGGACTGCAAAGAGAGCCTGGGCATAGCTATACGGAAGCGCGGTGTCGAGCATAGCAGCGAGGGAAGGATCGGCAGCTATGAGTTCGTTGATGGTTGCTTGATCTGACCCGTATTCGCGGAGGTAGGGATCTGAGGTTTGAAGGTCAATCGTCGCGCCATGGAGCTTTGTTATGGCTGTCATGCACGGGCGGTTCGACAGCATAGAATGCTTCGCAGCAAAGGTCATTGCGTCCTCTGCCATGCGGCGATACGTGGTCCACTTACCTCCAGCGATTGTGATAAGACCTTTGGGCGAGACGTCGATGTGGTGCTCGCGAGAGATCTTTGAAGTGGTTGAATCTTTGCCGGTGACCAGAGGCCGCAGTCCGGAGAAGATGGAGAGAATATCGCTTTCGATGATCTTCTTTGCGAGGAATGGATTGACGGTTTCAAGCAGGTACGCGATCTCGTCTTGCGTATGTCCCGGCTCCATCTGCGGTTGCGGGGCTGGAAGGTCGGTGGTGCCCACCACTACACGCCCCTGCCATGGAATGGCGAAGATAACGCGACCGTCACGTGTTTTGGGCACCATGATGCCCGCAGTCCCGCCCAGGGCTTCAGCGCGAACTACGATATGCGTGCCACGGCTTACCGTAAGTAAAGTAGGCGTTTCAGGATCGTCAAGGTGGCGCAGTTCGTCGGTGAAGATGCCCGTTGCATTGAAGACGACATTGGCTTGGACTATGTGTTCAGCGCCGGTCTCTACGTTGGCAATCACAGCGCCATTGATCTTGCCTCCTGCATGGAGGAAGCGTGAACAGCGCGCATAATTCAGCACAGTCGCGTCATTATCCTGCGCTGTGCGGGCCAGCGCGAGCGCAAGGCGTGCGTCGTTGAATTGGCCGTCATGGTAAAGAACGCTTCCGCTCAGGCTGGAGGCTTCAAGGTTTGGAATTTTCTCCAAGGTTGCTTTGGTGCCGAGGATGCGCGTCGGTCCCATCGTTGACTTGCCGGACATCAGGTCATACAACATCAGTCCCGCGCCATAGTACGGAAGCTCCCAATGCGTGTACGTAGGCAGCAAAAATGCTTGCGGCTTCACCAGGTGCGGCGCATTTCGCATCATGACGGCGCGCTCGTGCAAGGCTTCATAGACGAGATGGATCTGGCCGCTGGCCAGGTATCGAACGCCGCCATGCACCAGTTTGGTGGCCCGGCTGGAGGTTGCCTGGGCGAAATCTCCAGCCTCCACAAGGGCTGTGCGAAAGCCGCGCGTCACTGCGTCAAGAGCGATACCCAGACCTGTGGAGCCGCCGCCGACGACAAGCACATCGAACGGCTCCTGTAAGGATGCGAAAGCCTCTTCCCTGGTCATAAGCGGCTTGTACCCTCGGCGGCAAGCTCGGCAATGCGCGCACGATTTCTCGCCGGCAGAAATTGATGAATGAGGAGTTGATAGGCTGCTCCGCCGACGACACCTCCGATGAGCGGCGCCACGATCGGAATCCACCAGTAGCTGTTCGGCGAGGGAAGCGCAGAGCTTCCCCATCCTGCGACGGAGCAGAACAAGCGTGGTCCGAAGTCACGCGCCGGGTTGATTGCCCACGCCTCCAGATAGCCCATGGATGCCCCAAGTGTAGCGACTAAAAAGCCGATGATGAGCGCACCCGAGTTCGCGCCAGGCGCCTGCTCGTTGTACTGCTCGGTTATGGCGAAGATGCCGAAGACCAGCAGCGCCGTCATGATGATCTGATCGCTGAAGGCATGCATGGGAGTGATCCCCAGCCCCGGATGCGTGAAGAACACTCCGGCAGCGCCGCCAGCAGCGCGCGTCAGATGATGCAGGGAGTTGAACTGATCGATTACCGGGCTGAAGAGCGCGTAGACGACGCTCGCGCCGCAGAACGCTCCCGCAACCTGGGCGACGCAGTACGGCAGCACTTTGCGCCAGGAGAATCTGCGGAAGCATGCAAGTGCAAGCGTGACGGCAGGATTGGCATGGCATCCGCTGATGGAAGCCGTGCAGTAGATCGCGATTGTGACTGCAAGACCCCACGCAATGCATACTCCCCAGTACGCCTGCTGATAAGGGCTCGGGTCATAGAGGCTGTACATCGCTGCGACCGAATCACCGAACGCGATGATGATGAACATGGCGACCGCTTCCGCAATGAGCTCGCCGGCCAACGCTTTTTTCATGTCCCTGGTGCCTTCCCCATTCGTGCCGTGATGGACTACAACCAGCTTACTCGTTGACCCAGTCGAAGGAGCGCGTCACGGCTTTCTTCCACTGCTTATACAGATGAGCCCGGTCCTTGTCCGGCAGGCGTGGCGTCCATGTCTTGTCGATCGACCAGTTGGCGGCGAGATCGCCGGCATCTTTATAGTAGCCGCAGGCCAACCCCGCCGCGTAGGCTGCACCTAAAGCGGTGGTCTCCCGCATGACAGGACGCAGAACGCTCCTGTTCAACAGGTCTGCCTGGAACTGCATCAGGAGGTCGTTGGCAACCATGCCGCCGTCTGTGCGAAGTTGGTCGAGCACAATGCCGGAGTCAGCTTCCATGGCTTCCACTACCTCCCGCGTCTGGAAGGCGGTTGCTTCCAAGACCGCTCGCGCGATGTGGCCCTTGTTTGCGTAGCGCGTCAGCCCTGTGATGACACCGCGCGCTGAGTCCTTCCAGTATGGCGCGTAAAGGCCGGAGAATGCCGGAACAACGTAGACATCGCCATTGTCTACGACGGTCGCTGCAAGCGTCTCAATATCCTCGCTGTGTTGAATCAGACCTAAGTTGTCGCGCAGCCATTGCACGAGTGCGCCCGCGATAGCGATGCTGCCTTCAAGCGCATAGACCACGGGCTGATCGCCAAACTGATAGGCCACTGTGGTGAGCAGACCATGCTTGGACACCACCTTCTTCTCGCCTGTATTCATCAGCAAAAAACAGCCCGTACCGTACGTGTTTTTAACTTGCCCGGGCTTGAAGCATGTTTGTCCCACCAGCGCGGCATGCTGATCGCCAAGCACTCCGCTGATGGGGGTGCCGCGCAGGCAGGTCACCTTCATCTCACCGAAGTAGCTGCTGCTGGGACGGATCTCCGGCATCATGAACCGCGGAACTTGGAAGGTCTCCAGCAGTTCATCATCCCAGTCTAGGGTCTCTAGATTCATCAACTGCGTCCGGCTTGCATTGGTGACGTCCGTACGATGGATGCCTCCAGCAACTCCGCCTGTCAGGTTCCACAGCAGGTAACTATCAATATTGCCGAAGAGCAGATTCCCGCGTTCTGCTTGAGCGCGGGCACCCTGCACGTTGTCCAAGATCCAACGAATCTTGAGCCCGCTGAAGTACGTTGCCAGCGGCAAGCCGGTCTTCTCGCGAAAGCGTCCCTGGCCGCCCTCAGCCGCGAAGCGCGCGACGTACTCGCCCACGCGCGTATCCTGCCACACTAGAGCGTTCGTCACCGGTTCGCCGGTCCTCTTGTTCCAGACGACCGTCGTCTCCCGCTGATTGGTGATGCCGATGCAGGCGATCTCCGCAGGAGTCACGCTACTCGAAGCACATGCCTGTTCGATTACCTCTACGGTGCGTTCCCATATCTCCTTCGGCCTGTGCTCCACCCAACCAGGCTCCGGATAGATCTGCGCATGCTCCTTCTGCGCTACGGCAATCGCCTTGCCTGAGCGGTCAAAGATCATGAAGCGAGTGCTCGTCGTGCCCTGATCCAGTGCGCCAAGATACTGCGGCATGGCATCTTCCTTTGCTGCTGCAACTGCTTACGTTCCGAACCTGTTTACCAGCATTCCGCAGGTTCTGTCTATCAGCACAGCATCATTTATGGCTCGATTGAGTGACTTTGGAGCCTGAACATGAGAGTAGTCAATCCTCAGCATGGGGCAGCGGGAACGGAATACTGAAGCGCTTGCACCACTGCTTCAATTCCTTCAGCGTCTCATCCGTGATGGCGATGCCTGCAGCCATGTTCGTTGCAGCCTTGCGCGAGGACTGCTCGCCGGGGATCAGGATCTCTTTGACTCCCGGCCGGCGGCTGCTCGCCTTCAGGCGGTCAATGGTCTCATCCATACGCCGCTTGAACTCGGCGAGGTCTATCAACGCATGGATATCAAGCAGACAGAAGAAGTGCCCTACATTCTGCTTGCGGTCCATGTCTTTATACATGGATCCGACACCCGATCCGATGGCAGCGCCTGAGAGCACGCTGCTGAGGACCTCGATCATCGTGGCCAGCGCGTAGCCTTTGTGGCCGGCCATGGTCAGGACGGTTCCGAGCAGCGCCTGCTGCGGGTCGGTGGTGGGGTTTCCGCCGGAGTCGAGCGCCCAGCCTTCCGGGATGGGTTCGCCCTTGCGCGAGGCGGCGATGATGTGGCCGCGCGCCACGATGGAGGTCGCCATATCGATCTTGACGTGGAAGCCCTTGCCGGTGGGGAATGAGGCGGCAATCGGATTGGTGCCGAAGAAGGGCTGGTAGCCGCCCGCGGGCGACATTGCGGATTCTCCGTTGGTCATCGCGAGCAGGATCATGCCTTGATCAGCCGCCAGATTGCAGAAGTAAGACAGGGCTCCGAAGTGCTGCGAGTTGCGCATGGTGGCGGCAGCGATTCCATTCTTCCTGGCTAACTGCTGGAGCATCTTCAGGGCCTTGACCGCCTGCACCTGTCCTAGTCCGTTGCTCGCGTTCAGTGCGAGGATGCTGCCCCCGTCGCGATCGATAGTAAGCTCAGCCCGGGGAGCAATCAGACCCTTTTCGATGCGCTGGAGGTAGATGTTCAGGCGGGAGAGCCCGTGTGTGGTGATGCCATGCACATCTGCATCCACCAGCGCATGAGCGAAGATCTCCGCGTCGTCCTCTTCGACACCTACGGCAACAGCGAGCCGCGCCGTCAGCACGAGCATCTCTTCCGGCATGAACCTCTTCGTCATGCGCTGCGGTAAAGCTTCGTCATGCTGAACTCACGATGGCCGAGGGCTTCTGCCGCGGTGAGCCGGCCATTTGCAGTGCGAACGACCATCTCCAGCAGGGCGTCCCCTGCCTGGTCGATGGTCATCTGGCCCTGCAGGACGGGGGAGACGTCGAGGTCAATATGCTCGGCCATGGTTGCGATGGTCTTGGGGTTGCCGCTCAGCTTGATGACCGGCTCAATTGGGTTGCCGATGACGTTGCCCTGGCCGGTTGGAAAGAGATGAATGACCGCGCCGGAGGCAGCCCAGAGGGTGACGGCCTCCGCCGCGGCGCTGGAGGTGTCCATGAACCAGAGGCCGGGGGCGGTGGGTGCGACTGCCGGCGGCAGGCAGCCGATGAAGTTGGTCTTCTTCCCTAGTTTCTCCACGTTACCAAGCGCTTTCTCTTCAATGGTGGTGAGGCCGCCGGCGATGTTACCCTTGGTGGGCTGCGATTCGGAAAGGTCGTTCGTCTTCTGGTTGAAGACGAGCCTGGTGTAGTCCTCAAACATGGCGAAGAACTGCTTGCGGACTTCATCGTTCGCGGCTTTCGCGGCTACGATGTGCTCGGCGCCGGTGAGTTCGCTGGTTTCGCCGAAGCTGGCCGTACCCCCCGCCGCGCAGTGCTTGTCAATGACATTGCCGACGGCGGGGCAGCTTGAGAGTCCGGTGGTGGTGTCGGACTCGCCGCACTTGACGGAGATGTAGAGCTCATGCAGGTCGCAGGGGGTGCGCTGAAGCTCGGAGGCCCACTGGACGTACTCCTTTGCTTTGTAGGAGGCGGCGGCGATGGTCTTGATATCGCCGTTGCCCTCAATGGAGAAGCCGCTGACGGGTTTGCCGGTCGCGGCGATGCCGTCCACGATCTTCTGGGTCCAGCCGGGCTCAATACCGATGACGATGACGGCGGCGACGTTGGCGTTTGAGCCGGTTCCGATCATGGTGCGGAAGTGCAGTTCCAGATCTTCGCCGAACTGGAGGCGACCGTAGGCGTGGGGGAGGGCCATGGCGCCCTTGATGTTGTTTGCCACGGCCTCACAGGCGGCGTTCGAGATGTCATCTACGGGGAGGATGATGACGTGATTGCGCACGCCGACGCTGCCGTTCTGGCGCCGATAACCGAGTATCTTGCGATCTGTCATGCTCAAGCCCACCTCTTCGTCTTCAGGTTCTGGGTGTGGACGTGGTGGCCCGCGGCCACGTCCTGGGTGATGCGACCGATAACGCAGGCGTATTTGGTCACGTCATCGCCCACCTTGAAGTCTTTGAGGGCGATCTTATGGCCGAGGGGGATGGCCTCCAGCGAACGGGCCTGCAGCGGCCCGTTGGTGGAGAGATCGCGGCCAGTGCAGTCGGTGCCAGGCGGAATGTCGACAACCGCGACGCCGACGTTGTCGGCGGTGTCGTGAACCAAAAAATGAATCATTGTTCCTCGCTTCTGTTTGGGACGGGCTGGAATGTTCGCATCCAGCCCATACGATGTGATTCCTGGGACTCAGGCTTCAGCAATGTAAGGTTACGCGGGGCAGGTAAGGGGATGGAAGGGGCCGGTTTGTCCCCCCACCCCGTCAATATTACGCAAAATATTCAAAACAGGACACTTAGGTGTGTATCAAAGGATATGGA
>CAXTRZ010000022.1:0-4194 GCA_964246715.1 uncultured Acidobacteriaceae bacterium
GGCACTACAAGGTCAGGCACCGCGGCTACATCGAATCGCACGAAGACATTCACCTCGGCATCCACTGTGAGCAGGACCCCCTCGGCAAAAGCTCCATCACCCTCGCTGACTCACGCGACGCCCTCGGTATGCTCCGCACCCGCATCAACTGGCAGGTCTCTGACCTCGAGATCAAAACCCTGCGCACCTTCGTCGACTACGCCGCCAACTCTCTCCGCAACGTCGCCCGCGTCATCCCGGACCCCGATCTCCTCCACGATCCCGACCAGTTCCGCAGAAAGCGGTGCGACGACGCCTACCACCACATGGGCGGTATGCGGATGGCCGTCTCGCCCCGGCACGGCGCCGTTGATCTCGATCTCAAGCTCCACGGCATCGACAACGGTTACATCTGCTCCGGAGCCGTCATCGCCCTCGCCATCCGCCTCGCCGATCATATCGCTTGCAAATAGCCGTCGATTCTCCACCGCTTGGCCACATTTCACCATCGCCAAACCGCGATTAACTCACCACAACACCCTGTGGCTCCGCCTCCACTGTAACGCTCCGCCCGCCGCGGTCGTCCTTGTGCCGCAAAATCAACACCGCTCCCGTCGCCACCCGGACCGCATTGATCAGCAGCAATCCCTGCCCAACCGCATAAATCCCCTCAAAATAAGCCAAAGGCAGCGCCACCAACACCGCCGCAATCGCTCCGGCTCCCTGCGCCAGGAACAACCCGCGCGGCTGACGCAGCCCGCCCAGGATCGCCACCTCGTACTGCGCCACCATCTCGAACATCCACGCCACCGCAAAAATTCGCGTCAAAGGCGCAAATCTCAAATACTGCGAGTGCGATCCGTATAAAATTCGCATCACCTGCGGCCCTGCCACGGTCAGCGTAAGCAGATATGTCCCCACCAGTACCGTTGCCATTAGAAGGTAGTTGCGCACCGCAGAGTTCCTGTACCCCCTGTGCTTCGCCACCGTTGCCGTAATTAAAGAGTTGATGCTGAACAGCAACGGATTGGTAAATGCCAGCAGTTGAAACACCGCCTGAAACCCTGCCACCTGTACCTTGCCATGCCTCATTAAGATCAGCCACGGAAATGCCTGCAGCGTCAGGAATCCCAGCAGCTTCGCTACCAGATTCCACCGCCCCAGAGACCAGAACTCTCCCGCCAGCGGACGCATAATCCTTTGTGGCGGTTTCGCCGGTCCAAGCTGATAGATCTGAATCGCCAACGCCAGCAGCGATGTGCCTGCAATCGTCCAGAAGACCAGCCCCAGACTCGGCCTCATCCTGTAGGAAACGCATCCCAGAAACGCCGCTTGGCCCAGATAACTCAGCGCATCGCCAAGTAGAGCCCTGCGCTGCTCCAGCCGCGCGATAAACGCGGACCGAATAGTCTCCTGGAGTTGCCAGAAGAACATCGCTAGGACCGCCGTCAGAATCAGCGCTGGCCGATTGAGTGAATATCCGACTCCAAACAGAATTGGTCCCAGAAGCACCGTCACCAGCAGAGCCGTCGCAGCCATCGCAAAGCCCACCAGCCTGCGGAACTGCGCCTCGCGTGCCCGCGCTCCGCGCACACACAACGGATACGTCACCAGCGCCTGTTGAATCGTTCCAAAAAAAATAATCGCATTCAAGATCAGCGCATACGTGCCGAAGTCCACCGGCAGCATCACCCGCAGCAAAATTAAGTTGGTAAGAAAGTTGCCGCCGCTGACGGAGCACTGGTCAGCAATGGCCCACAGAGCGCGGCGCGAATGCCCTGCCTTGCCATCTTTTAGAACTTCACTCATGCATCCCCGAAACTCGCTTCGCGAGTGCGTCACTGTGCCATCTCGTCTTTATCGGCGACACAGTCACCCCGTTAAAGCGTTCTGCCACTGTCAGCGTCGCACCCTCCATTTTATTCGCGCCGCCCTGTCAATCGATCCTTATGTCCCTGTCCCTATTGCGTCATACCGTCCCACTTTCGATCACTTCCCGCCACTGCCTTCCCCGCCGCTCCGCCTCCACTGAGACGAACGACTCAGGGTCATCGCTTCTATTGGTTCCGCGGCCCATCCCCGCTAACCTCGGTCTTGTCAACGGATCATGTCAACCTACAACATTCAACCGAATTCTCTTCCTTCGACCGAGTGCACGCGCAGCGGCACTCGATTCGAGATCGACGCATCCTGCCGCTTCTGGTGGACCGCCCTCGTCGACCAGTCGTACTTCGGTAGCGGCCGCATCGCCGATCTCAGTATCGCTGGCGTCGCCGTCAACACCTCCATCCTTCCCCTTGTCGGCTCCTCCATCATGCTGGAGATCGACCTGCCCCGCTCCTCCAAGGTCGGCCGCTCCGACGACTCCTTCCTCGTCCTCGCCGCGGAAGGAAAAGTCCTCCGCCACCATCCTCAGGGAGACGGCTTTGCCGCCCGCATCACCCACGCCAGTTTCACCAGTCAACATGAGGCTATCTCTGAATGATCAAGTCAACTCAAACCTGTCTCCTGGCTCTCACTCTCGCGCTCTCTGCGTCCAGCTTGCGCGCCCAGTACACGCTCACGCCGCAGCCGGTCTCCGGCTTCAACAACGCGCCCGTATCGCACGTCGCCGGCCCGGCGGACACGACGTCCCAGCCAAACCCCACCAACGAAGCACCATCGGACTATCGCTTCCACCGCAGCGATCGCATCGAACTCCAGTTCCCCTTCTCGCCGGAGTACAACGAAGTCGTCGCCGTACAGCCCGATGGCCGCATCAACCTGCGTGAAGTCGCTCCCATTGAAATCGCCGGCAAGTCGGTCACAGAGGTCCAGACCCTCATCCAGCAGGCCTATGCCGGCATCCTCAAACAGCCCCGCGTCTCCATCTTGCTCAAAGAGTTCCTCGCCCCATCCTTCTACGCCAGCGGCGAAGTCGGCCACCCGGGCCGTTATGAGCTTCACAGCGACATTACCCTTCTCCAAGCCATCTCGGAAGCAGGCGGAATGATCAACGAGCGCGCCGCCAAGAAGGAGATCGTTGTCTTCCGCCCGCAGGGCAACGGCACCTACGAGTCCAAGATCATCAACATGAAGAAGATGCTGCAGGCCAAGGGCGACCAGGAAGACTTCTCCATCCTTCCCGGAGATATCATCTACGTCCCGCAGAACGGCTTCTCCAAATTCTCCAAGTTCCTGCCCAACGCCAGCGCCGGCGCCTATATCTCCCCCACCAGCTTCTAAATAACTCCGAAACCTTTAGGACACTGCCATGGATCACGCAACCTACACCGAAACCAGAGCCTTGCTCCCCACGCGCCGGGATATCGCCAGCCGTATCTTCCGGCAACGCGGAGTCTTCATTGTTACCTTCCTCATCGTCCTCACCGGCTTCGTCGTCACTGGCCAGTTCAAGCCCAAGTATCGCGCGGAGATGAAGGTGCTCGTCAGCAAGCAGCGCGTCGATCCTATCGTCACCACCGGCCAGGACAGCACGCCGCAGTTGCAAGCCATTAGCGTGCGTGACGAAGATCTCAACTCCGAAGCCGAGATCCTCAGGGGCGAAGACCTCCTTCGCCAGCTCGTACCGGCCGCAGGACTCGTCCCCTCCGGCAGCACAGATGCCATCGCCATTGAGCAGGCTGTTCGCAAACTGCAGCGCCACCTCGACGTCTCCGTGGTCGGCAAAACCGACCTTATCGCCGTCCGTTATGAGTCGCAGAATCCCGATCAGGCTCGCCGCGTCCTCTCCACGCTCGCTTCGCTCTACCTTAGAAAGCAGCGCAGCGTCCACGGACCGGACTTCCAGGTCTCCTTCTTCTCCCAGCAGGTGCAGGAGCACGGCAACGCCCTCCAGCAGGCCGAGCAGAAGCTCCTCGACTTTACCCGCGAGACTGGAGTCGTCTCCGCAAGCCTGCAGCGCGAACTCACGGTCCGCCAGCTTGAAGACCTTAACCAGGCCAAGCGAACCAACGAAGCGGAGATCGCGGAAGCCAAGGCTCGCACCAGCCAGCTTGATGCTCAGATGGAGATCGAGCCCACCCGCCTCGTCACCGATCGTCGCAAAGCCGATAACCCGCAACTCCTCAACCAGCTCAACGCCAGCCTGCTCAGCCTGCAGTTGAAGCGCACAGACCTCCTCGCCAAATACGATCCCAAATACCGCCTCGTGCAGGACGTCGATCAGGAGATCGCCACCACTGAGGCCATGATCAAATCGCAGCTTGCCACCCC
>CAXTRZ010000022.1:4204-16913 GCA_964246715.1 uncultured Acidobacteriaceae bacterium
CGCATGATGAGACCACTGCCGCCAACCCCACGCATCTCGCCATCGCAAGCTCTCTCGTCACCTCGCGCGCGGAGCTCGCCGGCTACCGTGCCAAGGGCTCTCAGCTCTCCAGCGCCGCCGCTGCCATCGAGCACAGCGCACAGGATCTCGCCGAAAAGGACACCCAGCAGGAAGCCCTCCTCCGCGATGTCAAAACCGAGAAGGACCAGTACCAGCTCTATGTTGACAAGCTCGAGCAGGCCCGCATGACCAGCTCCCTCAACCAGGGCGGCATCCTTAACGTGGAGCTCGCGGAAGACCCCTTCGCACCCGCGCTCCCGCAGAACGCGCCCCTCGCCGTATTCGCAGCGGTCCTCTTCGCCGGCACGTTCCTCAGCTTCGGCGCCGCCTTTCTCGCAGACATCTTTGACCCCACCGTCCGCACCACCTCGGAGCTCGCCGACGTCCTCGGTCTCCCGCTCCTGGCTGAGTTCAGCCCCATCCACTCTCTTGAAGGAATCAACTATGACAACCTTGTTTAGTCACGCCTCCACCTCCTCCGCCATCATCACCAAGGTCAGCGAGACTGCCTCCACCATCACGCCGCAGGTCCAGCGTCAGATCGATCGCCTCGCCGCCAGTCTCGCCTCATCAAACCCTGCATCGGCGAACCCCGCCTCCGCACCCAAGTGCATCCTCATGATGGAAGTCGGTCAAGGCAAGGATTCCTCGCTCTGGCTCGCCACCGCCGCCGCCGCCGTCCTCGGCGCAAAGGTTAAGCAGAATGTCCACGTTCTCTCAATCGAAGCCTCGCCAAAGTCCCACCCTGCCGCCAGGAAACACTCCATGCGCTTTGCGGGCTCTCGCAACTTCACCCTGGAGCAGGTAGAAAACTTCCCCGCCGACCGCGATCGCACCGGCACCGTCGAAGAACGGCTCGCCAGCCTTCGCGCCGCAAACCAGCCTGTCATCGTGTACCTTGCGCACGGTCAGGACCTCGCCGACCTTCTCCCCAACGCCCGTGCCATCGATGGTGTCGTCCTGCTCGTCCGCGCCTCCAAGGCTCGCCGAGCCGCACTCCTCGCCGTTGAGCATACCCTCATCTCCGCCGGCATCAAGCTCCTGGGCTGCGTCTTGCTCGACCGTACCTACCCCATCCCGGAAGGGCTCTACCGCCTCCTCTAACCCATGCTTCACTGCCTCACTTGCAACACCTTCCAGAGACCCAATGAATAAAACTCGTCGAAAAATCCTCTTTGAACTCAGTATGTGCGTCGATCTCGCTATCTGCTGCATGGCCCTGATGATCGCATCGGCACTCCTCTCCAAGCCCCTCTGGCATACGGATACGCTTCTGCTCAAGGATCCTTTGCGCCAGCTTCTCGTCACCGGCTCGCTCGGTCTTCTGTGGCACCTCTCCCTCATCGCGTCAGGAGCCTACAAGTCCTATCGCCTCCACGGCCTTCGCTCCCAGCTAGGCGCCATCGCTCGCGGCGCGACCCTCATCACCCTCTGGGCTTGTGCTTGGCTCAACTTTGGCCTTTCCGAGACCTCCTTCAGCTCTTCCTTTTCGCTCCTTTACATCGTCTTCTTCTGGGTTACCGCCTTCTCCGGTCTCGTGGCCACACGCCTAGTGATCCGCGTCATCGCTCGCTTCTTCCGCCGCCGGGAGCGCAACCTTCGCACCATTCTCATCGTTGGCTCCAACCGCCGCGCCGTAGCTCTTGCAGACCGCCTCGTCAACACGCCCGCCCTTGGCCTTCGTCTCGCCGGTTTTGTAGACGATCTCTGGCAGCACCAGGACGCCCCGGACCAGTACAAGTCCATGCTCCTCGGCGCCCACAGCGAGATGCTCGAACTCCTGCGCAACCTCGCCATCGACGAAGTCATCATCGCCCTCCCCATCGCCTCCAACTACCACTTTTCGCGGCAGATCGTTCACTGGTGCCGTCAGCAGGGCATCCCCGTTCGCTCGGAGGGCAGCCTCTTCGACCTGGATCACCATGCCTTCCTTCCTCAAAGCTCTGACAAGGCAGACCTCATCACCCACCATGAAGTCGTTCACAGCCAGTGGAGCCTCTTCTGCAAACGCGCCGTCGACATCATCGTCTCCGCCTTCGCGCTCCTCGCCTTTTCGCCTGTGCTCGTCCTCATCGCCCTTGCCATCAACATCACCTCACCCGGCCCCATCCTCTTCGCGCAAGAGCGCCTCGGCGTCAACAAACGTCGCTTCCGCATCTGGAAGTTCCGCACCATGGTCATCAACGCGGAAGCCCTCATGTCCCAACTAGAGCCCCTTAATCAGACCCAGGGTCCCACCTTCAAGCTCACCAACGATCCTCGCATCACCAGGATCGGCCACTTCCTTCGCAAGACCAGCCTCGATGAGCTTCCCCAGTTCCTCAACGTCCTGCTCGGAGACATGAGCCTCGTCGGCCCTCGTCCCCTGCCGCTCCGCGACTACCGTGGCTTCTCCGCTGACTGGCATCGCCGCCGCTTCAGCGTCAAGCCCGGCATCACCTGCCTCTGGCAGATTACCGGCCGCAGCTCCATCACCTTTGACCGCTGGATGGAACTGGACATGGACTACATCGATCACTGGTCCCTCTTGCTCGATTTCCAAATCCTCCTCAAAACCATTCCCGCCGTCGTCCGTGGCTCCGGAGCTGTCTGAAGTCCCCAACACCTCCCCAAACAACATCTAGCGCACTGTTGCATCACCTGCAACACTCCCAAACTCAACGCATCGCGTTCACCCCTCATAAGAAGGAAAAACATGGCAGTTTCAGAGATTCTTGGCCTCCAAATCGCAGGCAGAAGCTATGCGGAAGTAACAACGAAGAGCGTGCAATGGGCCCGCAATCATGAGTCTCGCACCATGGTCTTCGCCAACGTGCACGTCGTCATGGAAGCCTTTGACGACCCTCAGTTCCAAGCCGCCCTCAACCGCATGGACCTTATCAACCCCGACGGTGTCCCCCTCGTCTGGGCCCTCCGCGCCCTCGGTGAGACCAACGCCTCCCGCGTCTACGGCCCCGATGCCACCGAGGCCATCCTCCTCGCCGCCCAGCAAGCCAACCTCTCCGTCGGCTTCTACGGCAGCAGCCAGGAAACCCTCGATAAGCTCATCCTTGAAGTTCGTCGCCGTTGCCCCACCCTCCAGATCGACTTCGTTATGTCGCCGCCCTTCCATAAGCTCACCGCGGAAGAGGACGAAGCCATCTCCAATCAGATCATCGCCTCCGGCATTCGTATGCTCTTCGTCGGCCTCGGCTGCCCCAAGCAGGAACGCTGGATGACCGCTCACCAAGGCCGCCTTCCCGTTGTCATGCTTGGTGTCGGCGCTGCCTTTGACTTCATCGCCGGAACCAAGCCCCGCGCCCCACACTGGATGCGGCGTTCCGGTCTCGAGTGGCTCTTCCGCCTCGCCTCGGAACCCCGTCGTCTCTTCGGCCGCTACGTCAAACACAACCCGCGCTTCGTCATCCTCTTCCTCCTGCAACTCCTCCAACACAACCGCTCTAAACCCTCCCCGCGCCCGTCTTCCTCACACGGCTGATACTGCCGCCCGAGTCCCGCATCTTCACCCGCTAACCCATGGATCCAACTTCCAGCTCCCTGGAAGTGGCTCGGCTCATCCCCTCCGTCCTCACTTCCCGACCTCATCACCTTCCTCCCGACTCCAATCTCATTCCTTCGTGTACATCCTCGTTGCTCTCCGCACCTGAGAGCCTCAGGCTCACCACACTTACCCTTCCATATGGAGCTCTGCTAGCCTTAAACCATGCGTCGCTATCTTGTGCCCATCCTGCTCCTCACGTTGCTCAACTCGTTCGTGGCCTATGCTTTATCTGTGAGCCCGGCATGCGACAACACCGGAGCAACCGACGCCACGGCCTGCCTGCAACATCTCTTTAACATGAGTGGACCCATCGTGGAGATTCCCGCTGGAACGTTCCTTGCCGGCTGCCGCACTCCACTTCTCTTGCCCAGCAATAAAACGATTCGTGGCCGGGGGCGGGACGTAACGACCATCCTGGGTTGCAATGGCCTCCAGTTCCCCATCGTCGCATGGACCTATGCGTCAGGAGTCCTTACCGTCACCACTGCGCAGCCAGTCTTACCCCAACTGACCACGGCTTACTGCCCCTTGAATCGCGACGGCGTAACCTGCACCCTCGCCTTCGTGAACGGCCATCTCGCGGAGGGTGTGGACCATTACCTTTTCTCTGGTGGTGGGTTGTCCGGAGTGCGTACCAGCACTGCTGGCCCAACCTTCACCTCAGTGAAGTCCAAGACCTTCACCATCCCCATCTCCGGCGCGCACACAGCGGCCCCAAAGGCTTCCAGCGGAATCGGAGGAATCTTTACCATTCCCATGCCGCCGATCATGGCCGCCAACGATCAGGCAGGAACCCTCTCCACCAACGTGACCCTCAAGGACATGACTCTCTCGGGTGGATGCGCCCCGACGCAGCCGTGTGCCTCTGCGCGCGGCCCCTTCTCCGAGTATCTGTTGGACCTCAACAGCCATGACGCATCCCATTACGCCTCCAACGCCGTCATCCAGAATGTCGTCTTCCGCGACACCGCCGGAACCGGCCTGTCTGCCTCCGGGGCCGATGGCCTTAAGGTCAGTCATGTCAAGTTCATCAACATGGGCCTTCAGGCGGTCGGAGGTCACTGTCCGTCAAATGTCTCGTTCTCACACCTGTTGGTCAACTGGGGTTGGTCGGCAGACCCACGCATCGACCTTGCTGATAGCGCCGGCGGACTCTCCTTTGAAGCCTGTCCAGGCAGCAACATGGCAGTGACCGACAGCATCTTCGATCCATTTGGCGGCCGCGCCAACTTTGAGGCCTTTGCCTTCGGCATCTTTCCCGTCGAGGATGGGCCGACAGCCACAGCCAATCTCTACTCCGGGATCACCTTCACCGGCAACACCATGATCTGGGAAGGATCCTCACGCGGCGGCATCGTCTCCGCATTCGCGGATCACATGACCCTGACAAAGAACAGAGTCACCGGCAACTGCCCCACAACCGTTCCCTGCGGATTCGCGGAGCTCAGCGGATCATACATCCAGGCATCTCTCAACGATGGCCTGTGGTTTGCCGTGGGCTTTGGTCGCGCCCGTCCGCACTCCGGCGCCCATGTCTCCATCCACCACAACAACTACTCGACACGCGCCTCTTCCAACGGAAACGGATACTCCATGATCCAGATCTTCGGCGACAACACCTTTGGAAGCGCCTCCTGGGATGACATCAAGATCGACCACAATCACATGACCTGCATGTATGACAACGCTTCCAACGGCGGCTTTCAGATGATCGTGCTCGGTGCTGGAGACGGCACCACAACCCCAGTCACCATGACCAACGCAAGTGTCGATCATAATGTCCTCGACATCTTCGGAAAGAAGATCGGCACCCAGATCGACACATTTCTGACGATCTATACAAAGGGACCTTCCCGCGGCCTGCGCATCCACGACAATGTCTCTCGCGGAAGCGCCAACCACATCGACTTCACTCCCGGCTCTACCTTTGCTGACACCCAGATCAGCAACGAGACACATGACAGCCCCGTCACAGTCACCAACAACTCAGGAGGAGCGCAGCCGCGCTGAATGGCTTGCCTAACATCGTCATGCTGCGACCAATCTTCACGCTGGTTGTGCTGCGGCCCAAAGATCGGTTAGTCTCACTGCATGGCGCTTCGTTCCTATCGCGGGCAGTTCTGTTGTTGTCGATAGTTGAGTTTGTGCCTTCTTCCGCGAACTGAATTCTGCTTACAACGTGTGAACTTTCCGATCGCTCAATCGGTACGGGTATATCTCCTACCCGTTAGTTTTCAAGGAATATTGTGCCTGATCTATATCCAATAACCCTGATGTGCAACACGCCTGTGAACTCGGCTGCGAACTGTTGCGCTCGCTGTTGTTGTTGATCCGAACTTGCCGCTCTTCCTTCCGTCAACAACATGCTCTCGGTGTAACTGAGGTTCTCAGGCTTAGGCGCCGTTCTTCGACCCTGCATACCTCTTGAGGAGATTTCCATGTCTAGTACTCTCTCTACGCAGCTTCATCAGCGCCGTTTTAACAGACTGCCATCCCTGGTCGGGAATGCTCTGCAGATTATTCTTTGCGGCCTGTTCGCGCTCTTTCTGGCTATTACTGCTGAAGCGCAGGTCGTTGGCGGAACGATTGCCGGAACCGTGACGGATGCGACAGGGGCGGCCGTTCAGCATGCTCACGTGAGAGTTCATAATGAAGACACAGGGACAGAGCGGCGGGTTGAGACGGACGTCGCGGGTCATTATGCAGCGCCGTCCGTCACGGTAGGAACCTACACGGTGACTGTCGAAGCAGCGGGGTTCGCGATCAAGCGCCGTACAGGGATCGGCTTGACCATCGGCGAAGCGACCGAGGTTAATATCGCGCTGCCTGTGGCGGGAACGCAGGAGCAAGTGAGCGTAGCCGATACGCCAGCCGTGGTAAACGATTCCACGCAGCAGATATCGGGACTGGTCAGCGAGCGCCAAGTCAAGGAGCTTCCGCTCAACGGCAGGAGCTATGACCAACTCATCACATTAAACCCGGCTACGGTGAACTACACAGCGCAGCGTTCGGGATCGGTCGGAACTTCAAACTCCTCAGTCGGAAACATGTTTGCTGTCTCGGGACGCAGGCCTCAAGACAATCTCTATCTTCTCAATGGCGTGGAATACACAGGCGCATCGCTGATCAACGTGACTCCTGGCGGCGCCAGCGGACAGCTCTTGGGCGTAGATGCGATCAGAGAGTTCAATGTCGTCACCGATACCTACGGAGCCAACTACGGCAAACGGCAGGGAGCGCAGATCTCAATCGTCACCGTTTCGGGAACCAACGCACTGCATGGATCGGCTTACGAATTTCTGCGCAACTCCTTCTTCGACTCACGCAACTACTTTGATCAGAGCCGGATTCCAAACTTCCAACGAAACAACTTTGGTGCGGCCGCCGGCGGTCCAATCAAGAAGGATAAAGTCTTCCTCTTCGGAAACTATGAAGGGTATCGCCAGAACCTTGGGATTACAGACGTAACACTTGTTCCAGATACGCAAGCTCGTGCTGGCTTTCTCCCCAACTCTGCAGGGGTTGAGACGAAGACGACGATCGGGCCGGGTGTCGCCCAGCTCTTCAATCTTTGGCCCATTCAGAATGGACCGGAGTTGCTGGATGCAAACGGGCATCTCACTGGCATTGGCGAAGCGTTCTCAAGCCCAACGCAGCACATACGGGAAGACTTCGGTACGACGCGCTTCGATGCAAACCTGACCGCGAATGATCTCTTCTTTGCGGTGTATACGGTGGATGATTCAACAGCAAACACTCCCACGCAAAATCCCTTATCTCTCATAAACGAGAAGCTGCGAGAGCAGGTTCTGAGCGCGCAAGAACAGCATGTCTTCTCCGCGCGTCTTCTGAATACGGCCCGTGTGGGTTTCTCGCGTGCGAGCTTCTTCTTTTTGGGATCTGTACCGGCACCCGCACAAGCAGAGGCTGGAACATTCATCCCTGGCAAGCCAATTGGGACCATCGTAATCGCGGGCTCAACGGCCTCGAACGGCTCCTCACAGATCACCGGCGCTGGAGCGAATGTGGGTTCAAACAATGCGATCACCCGAAACCTGTTCACCTTTGATGACCACATCTTTTACACCTTCGGACGCCACCAGATTGAGGCGGGCGGCTGGGCGCAGCGGCTCCAATCCAATGACAACCTGGCACAGAATCAATACGGTCAGGCCAGTTTTGCTTCGCTGGCGACTTTTCTCACCGGGACGGTAAAGACCTTCACGGTTGTACCCGTGCCAACCGAGTTGGGCTGGCGGTCCTGGTTCGGAGCGGGATACATTGAGGACACTTGGAAAGCGCTGCCCTCGCTGGAGATCAGTGCAGGACTGCGAATGGAATCAAGCAACGGCTTCAATGAGAGCAAGGGACGCGCAGGAGTCTACGGCTTCACCAATGGCGTAATCAACACAAACCCAACCGTCGGCTCGGCAGGTCTAACTAACAATCGCGCGAAGTTCTTACCCGAGCCCCGGGTCGGCCTGGCTTGGAAGCTCTTCGGCGACGGCAAGACGGTCGTCCGCGCGGGCTTCGGTCTGCATCATTCGCTGCTGGATAATCTGGACTACCGCTTTGATCAGGCAGCTCCCTTCAATACAACTGTAAGCTACAGCGGTGTGCCGGTCAGTGCGCCGACCGCTGGGACAGCTGGGCTCATCTCGCCCTCCAACGTGCAGAACGATCTGCAAACGCCCACGGTGCTCTCATACACCGTTCGTGTGGAACGGCAGATCGCTCCATCCACTTCGCTAACGGTCGCCTATGTTGGATCGCATGGGTATCACCAGATTCTTTCCGAGGATCAAAACGAACCAGCGTCCCTCGTCTGCCAGAACAACTGCCCATCAGGTGTTGCGAACGGAACAATCTACTATCCAACCGTGATCAAACCGAATGCAGCTCTCGCCAATACAACCTCCTGGGTCTCTCAGGGTTCAAGCAACTACAATGCGCTCGAAGTCGACCTGCGGAGAGCCTACGCCAGTGGATTCCAGTTCCGTGCCAACTACTCCTACGCAAAGAATCTGGATGATGGCACAGCCTGGAATACGAGCGTCTCCGCCAATACACCCGCCTTCGTCTCATACCCCAACAATCCAGGGCTCGACTACGGACCGGCGGCGACGGATGTGCGTCATCTGGCGGTCTTCAACGGCACATACGACCTGCCGTTCGGCAAAGGAAAACGGCTCCTCAATAACACCAAAGGAAGTATCGACCGGATTGCCGGAGGCTGGACGCTCAGCACCATAGCTACGCTGCAGACGGGGCTGCCGTTCTCTCCGCAGCTTGGCTATAACCCCACTGGCTCCGGAGACACGCGGAATCCGGTCAGGCCGAACATCAATCCCAACTTCCACGGATCGCTGTACACGCACGGAACAACAGCACAGCGTGCTGCTCAGTTTTTCCATCCAACGGCCTTTTCGGCCCCAGCCTACGGCACGGTCGGGAACTTGGGCCGAGACACGCTCACCGGTCCGGGATTTGCAGACTGGGACCTCTCGCTCCTCAAGTCCATCGCTCTTTCCGATACCAAGCATCTGCAGTTTCGCGCGGAGTTCTTCAACATTCTGAACCACACCAACTTTCTGACACCCAATGAGGTCGTCTTCGCCTCCGGCCCTACACAGGATGCCAAGACCGTCTCAACCACAGGCACGCTTTCAGCCGCGCAAGCAGCAGCCCCGGTGCAGAGTCCAACGGCAGGGGTCATCACAGCAGCAGCAACCTCGCGACAGATTCAACTTGGATTGAAACTCCTCTTCTAAAGCCATTCCTCGGATCGGGATGATCCAAGCGAAGTTCCGATCCACGCACTTTCTTGAACCCTTCCAACGGCGATGCTAATCTTACACACACGTATGCGTTCCCTCTGCCAGATTCGCTTCTGTTGTTGTCTTGCCATCTCAGAGTGTTGTAACGCGCGTTAGTCTCTCCCTTAGCCTTCCATCTACATCATCTTGATCGCTCTTCCGCCTTCTCGGTAGAAGAGTCTTCTGCACCCGGAGCTCCTCAAAAGATGGCTGACACCCTGACAGAAGCAACTCCTGTTGAGAAGATCGGGACAGGTGAGCGCCGGCTCAGCCATCTTCGTTTATTAGAGGCAGAGAGTATTCACATTCTTAGAGAAGTAGCCTCTGAGTTTGAAAAGCCGGTAATGCTTTACTCCATCGGCAAAGACTCCTCCGTAATGCTGCGGCTGGCGCAGAAGGCGTTTTTCCCCGGGCCCATCCCGTTCCCACTCCTGCACATCGACACGGGCTACAAGTTCCGCGAGATGATTGAGTTCCGAGACAACATGGCCGCATCCATCGGTGCGGAGTTGCTGGTGTGGCGCAATGAAGCCGCACTCGCAGCCGGCGCCAACCCAATCGCGCTCGACACCAAACGCTGTTGCGGCCTGCTCAAGACGCAGGCTCTCCTTGACGGTCTATCGCACTATGGCTTCACGGCCGCTTTTGGCGGTGCGCGGCGCGATGAAGAGAAGTCTCGCGCCAAGGAGAGGATCTACTCCTTCCGTGATGCGGCCGGCCAATGGGATCCCAAAAACCAACGGCCTGAGCTTTGGAATCTCTATAACGCTCGCATCCATCCAGGGGAATCGATCCGGGTCTTCCCGCTCTCAAACTGGACTGAAATGGATGTCTGGCAATACATCCACCTGGAAAACATTCCGGTGGTCGACCTCTACTTCGCCAAAGAGCGCCCCATGTATCTGCGTGGCGACGCCTTACTGCCGACCGAGCAGGACTTCGTCGCACGCAAGGGAGAAGTGCCGGTAATGGTACGGTCTCGCCTTCGTTCGCTGGGATGCAGCCCTTGTACCGGCGCCATCCGCTCCGATGCGGATACCATCCCGAAGATCATCGAGGAGATCCTTGGATTTCGCTCGTCTGAGCGGGCAAACCGCGTGATCGATCATGACCAGGAAGGTTCCATGGAGCTGAAAAAACGGGAGGGCTACTTCTAAATGAGTGCTCTCGTGAAGAACGCAGCCCTGGTACAACTCGGAGACGCCCCTGCTAACGAACCCGAAGTTTGGGATGAGCGCATCGCCGCATTCAATCCTCTCTTTGGACGAACTCCCGAAGCGCATGGGCATGAGGTCTCGCCTGAGTTCGCGGCCGGCGCCTTTGATGTAGTCGAGTATCTCGCCGAGGAGCGTGCGAAGGATCTGCTGCGCTTCTCCACCGCCGGTTCAGTGGACGACGGCAAGTCGACCCTGATCGGACGCCTGCTCTACGACACCCAAAGCGTATACGACGACCAGTTGCGTTCGATCGAAGGCAAAGGCACCACCGCACCCGGCGTCTTGGACCTCGCACTGCTGACGGACGGTCTGCGAGCGGAGCGGGAGCAGGGCATCACCATCGACGTAGCCTATCGCTACTTCTCAACCGCAAAGCGCAAGTTCATCGTCGCGGACACCCCCGGGCATGAGCAGTACACGCGCAACATGGCCACGGGTGCAAGCACTGCCGACGTCGCCATCGTGCTCGTGGACGCACGCAAGGGGCTTCTGCTTCAGTCACGCAGGCACGCCTTCATTACCGCGCTGCTTGGCGTGCGCCATCTCATCATCGCGGTGAACAAGATGGACCTGGTCGACTACTCCGAAGAGGTCTTCACCTCCATTAAAGTCGACTTTGAAAGCTTCTTCAAAAAGTTAGAGATCGAAGGGAACGACAAGACCGTTCTCCACTTCATCCCTGTCAGTGCGCTCGCGGGCGGCAACGTGGTGCATCGTTCAGAGACGATGACTTGGTACAGTGGTCCCTCGCTACTGACGTTTCTTGAAGCGATTCCATCCTCCGTGGCACATGCTGAAGCGCCGTTCCGCATGGCAGTGCAGCGGGTCATTCGTCCAGACCTTGATTTCCGTGGATTTGCAGGCCAGATTGCCTCTGGGAGAGTTCGCCCAGGCGACCGTGTCGTCGTTCTTCCCCGTGGGCAGGAGACCCGCGTCGAGCGCATCGTCACCTTTGATGGCGATCTCGAAGAGGCTATCGCTCCACTGTCGGTCATCTTAATGCTGGAAGATCAGATCGATGTCAGCCGTGGCGATCTCCTGGTAAGTGCTGGATCTCCTGCTCCTGTAACTAGGACCTTCTCCGCTTCCTTGGTCTGGCTGAATGAGATGCCGCTTGAAGTCGGGCGGCGCTATCTGCTGAAACATACAAGCCGGAACCTGCAGGCAAAGGTGAACCGCCTCATCCATAAAGTCGACCTCACAGATTCGGGACGTGTTGACAACACGGCATCCTTGTCGATGAATAGTATCGGCCTGGTGGAAGTGGAAGCTCTGCTCCCGCTGGCGGCTGATGCTTACGCTGACAATCGCATCACCGGCAGCTTCGTCTTGATTGACAGTCAGACCAATGCGACGGTTGCAGCAGGCATGATTCGGCGGGGCAGGAAAGCATCTGACGAGGCCAACCTGCCATCCGCTCCGGTCTCGCCCAGCGAGCGCGCCGGGCGCTATGGACACAGCGGTATATGGATCAAGTTGCAAGGGCCAGCCTCCTTCGTCGACGCACTGGAGCGGTCGCTCTTTGAGCGAGGCGCATTGGTCGTCCGCTTCAAAGAGCAAGAGGCTCCTCCCATACCTACCTTAATCACGGCTGGACTTCTGGTCCTGACCCATCTGGACGCTGAGGAGATCTCCATCGACCTGAATGATGGACAAGGACTCCGCAGACTCGGCATCGATCGCTATCAAGCCCTGAAGATAGCACTGCAAGCACTCATGGACGCCGCCGTCTTCAACGTTCAGCTAGGAGAAAACCGATGACGACGATCCTGCCCGTGCAGGCTCCTTCAAACCTGCTCGCTAAGATGAATCTCCGCCCAGAGTTGCTCCAGCAGCTTGCCCACGTACGGGCCTTACTCTCCGCCGAGCTTGGCGCAGCGCCCAAGGACGACGATGCATGCCTCACCTGCAGCTTTCAGGCAGAGGATGTACTGCTGCTGAAATTAGTACAGGAACTGCGACCCAAAATCCCCGTACTTTTCCTCGATACGGGCTACCATTTCGCCGAAATCTACACCTATCGCGACCGTCTAGCCTCGGAATGGAACCTGAACCTCATAAAACTTCTCCCCGCA
>CAXTRZ010000023.1:0-11767 GCA_964246715.1 uncultured Acidobacteriaceae bacterium
ACCGGGTGCAGCGTGGGTACGGGAATTACGGCGAGTGGCACGCCTGTTCTTCCCATCGGGCGCTTCGGCACCGAGTCAATTGGCGGACTGCGCGGCCCTGGAACGATTAATTTTTCCGCTGGTCTGAGCAAGTCCTTCCAGCTTCACGAACGCATACGCCTGCGTGGGGAAACGACGTTTACCAACGTCATTAACCACACCAACTTGGCGGACCCCTCGCTTGACCTTACCTCGGCCACGTTCAACACAATCACCACGGCGCGCGGTTCAGACTTTGGGGGTAATCGCACAGGGCAAGTATCCGTGCGAGTCGAATATTAGGAAAAGCCATAGCCAAGTATCCATGACAGCTCAATCCTTCCCCATAAGCTTGTTGAGCTGTCATTATGCAATCAGTGACCAGCAAATTCGCTCAGTCATTGAGTTGGCTCTCCTGATGGGCGACGATAGTTCTCTCGTAGAGCGCGTTTTGGGTGGTGCAGGATAACCTGCACTCGTTGGTGGTGGAAGACGGTGGGCGTTCGCCCGCTCGCGTTACGGAAGATCCTGCCTCAAGCCTCGACTAGGAGCTACCCGGGGCTAGTCGTCAGACTGCCTCTCATCTGCTGGTTCTACAATCTCCTTCACGTCTTCGGCTGCCTGTGCCGCGTCGATACCATAACGGGCGAGCAGGTCGGGTGCATAACGTGCCAGATCGTTACGAAGTCGAATTAATGACAGGTCTTTAGCCTTGGATTCCAGCATGACATCCGTATCGAGATGCGCGACAGACCGAAGCCACGTAATTGTTTCGAACGGGTTGTTGTAGTCGGCGTGGCCTGTCCAGATTGGCGGCTGTAATACGAGTTCAATCTTGCCTGTCTTATGATTACGCCGTTTCAACTCTCTCATCTCAGTTCGGGCACAAGAGAAGTGCATCTTAGGCCGGACGCCCTTTGGCCAAGTTTCAAGAAACTTCGATAGGGTCTCGATGATGGGAAGACCCTCAGGATTGAAGCACCAGTGGTGCTGGTAGTCGAAGACACATTTGACGCCGGTTTGTTCGTGAATTGCGAGCACGTCTGCAGAGGAATAGCGGATGTCATCGTTTTCGAGCACCAATCGCCGGCGGACTGGTTCAGAGAGCCTGGGCCAATTGCTGATCCAACGCCTTCTCCCGGAAGGGCGATCTCCGTAAGCGCCTCCTACATGAACAACGAGCACGGCCTCCGGTCCGCACTCCATCAGATCGAGCATCTCGGCTTGGGAGTCCAGATCCGCCATGCTCTTTCGAGTAAGCTCGTCGTTCTCGCTGTTCAGAACGATGAACTGCGAAGGGTGAAAAGAGAGACGTATATCCGCCTCGCGAGCAAGCCTACCCAAAGTCATAAGATCCTGCGCCGAATCGCGCACCATGGCGTGAAACTGCGGCATGGTCGGATGGGTAGCGTAGGGCGCAAGGTCGGAAGACATGCGGTACATATGGATCTGGTGCTTGCGCAGATAGCCAAAGATCTCCGCCAGATAACCGAGGGACACACGGAGGTGTGGCGACTGCTGCCAGCGGCGAGTGTCATTCGATTTCAGGTTTGGCTGTCCCATCACCTTCACTGCGAAACCCAATCTCATTGCTTCGCTAGGAAAGCTAAGCCTGGGCTGACCTGCAAGCAGGTTCGCAGACGAAAGCGGATCAGCAAGCCGCGCGGCAAACTCAGCTTCTGCTAGAGCCTTCCCGGAGAGCTTCTTGGCGGTCGCCGCCTTCTTTGCGGGCTTGGCTGCTTCTGTGGCTTTCGATCCTTCAGTGCTGGCCTTCTTCTTCGGCATTACGCTAGAGCTCCTGTTAATGATGTTGCGATGCGCCTCACTGCGTGACCTCCGCGAGCAGGTTTCCCCGTGTAGCCGAGGCTGTAAGGCGAGATCCTACGGTTCGACTTGTAGTTCGTCTCCGAACCCAATCTCTTTTGCGAAGCGATTCCAGATCGGCACCGGCAACGCTCCACCGGCAGCTTGGTCATGTCCATTTCCGTAAGAATGATCCGCTCCTTCGGGCCGGTGATTTGTCAGGAATCTAATGAGATTGACACCACTTGGGGCGCGTCCAGAAAAGTGAACCCACCCTGGTCGGAAGCCTGTATTTATCCCAAAGATGACACTCTTTGGAAATCGGGCACGCCATTGCTGCGCTACGAGTGGATGCACCTGACACGCGGTGTGCATACGAATGGCAACGAGGTCTGCCCCAAGTTCTTCTCGCATAGCCGTTGAGAATCGAGGTGGCAGCTTTCGGGCCATTGACAACGCATCCGCAACCTCGGCCTTATCTGCCAGCAAGTATTCGCGAAGCTCAGTCACGCGAGGCTCGGAACTCGTGAGAATCTCCTTCGGCGAAGTCCCGATTGTGAGCAACTGCAGCGCCGAGGATGCGTTCCCTTTTGCTGAGCGCCGCGGTGCATTGAGCAGAGACGTAAGATCGCGTAACGACCCCGCGCCGTAAAGCTTTTTTGCCAAAGCGAGCTCCGGGAATGGTGCCTTGTCGCCCAAGTCTGAGAGCAGGGAAATAGCTGCGAGCCAAAGATACTGTTCGTAAGCATCCGGAAGCAACGCCTCCGCGCAGCGATAGGCCATGAGTCCGGTTGTCGGTATCTCACGCACATCCTTCCCAGATTCCATTTCGCGGTAGGCCGTAATGAGCGTAGCGTCAGGCGGAATTCCTAACGGCCGGTGGTGGTCGAGTAGCAGAGTTGGAACGTCTGGAAGGATCGGATCAACTCTGCTTCCGAGATCGGCGACGATGAGGGCGTCGGGTTCGACTGTCTTGAGGCGTTCAATGGCAGAGGGCGACCAGGCTGACTCGAATTTCAAGCGCACCTCGGCTGTCGTGTTGGCGTACCCGACCTTGGTCAAGGCCGATAGCAGGATCGTTGCTGCAGGCAAGCCGTCAGCATCGGAATCGGTCAGGATATGGATGTGAGCATTCCGCCCGGGCATGCGGTCCAGGAACTTAAGAAAGCTAGTTCCAATGTCTTTGTCTGAGATCATTCCCTCTGAGATGCCATGAGCAAGACGGCCGACTTACCTTCGCAAAGTAAGTGCAATGGCTAACGCCGTGATCGGCGATTGTTCTGTCAAGAACGAGCTGTTTGCGTGTGCCCCGGTCCCTTATGCTGTCGAATACTTCGATCGTGCGTCCTTAAAACTTCTGCGCTGCCAGTCCGATTGGAGAGTCTCAATAAAACAGCCAGAGCAGAAAACCTTACATGTTTAGGAAGTGAGTACTAAACCTAGTTGTGTAGGTGTAAAGCGAGAAAGTCAGTCGCGCGTGTGATAGCAGTTTTAGTTTCAAGCGCTTGAGGGATCAAGCTAAGCCAGACGTGCGGCATGCCTTCATATACGTCGAGAACTGCGTCATGGCCACCACCCCGAATCGCCTGGTATTCGCGGACGGAGGAACTTAGGAGCATTTCGCGCGTGCCTACCTGAATGAGGGTCGGAGGAAAGGCCTGGCTGTAGTCTCCGTAGACCGGGGACACATAGGGGTTCTTCTGGTCGGCAGGGAGCGCATAGGCTTCCCTGCTCCAAGAGCTGGTTTGCGGCTGAAGCACGGGGTCGACCGGCGCCAGCGTTGTGCTGGTGTCACCGGCACCGGATAAGTCCGTCGACGGGGACATGAGGTAAAGTGCGCCGGGCAAGGGCAGGTGCTCGTCGCGCATCTTCAGCACGGATCCTGCGGCCAGGGCGCCGCCGGCGGAGTCGCCCATCATTCCGATGTTTTGCGGCTTGACGCCGGAGGCGAGAACCGCCTTCCAGACTGCCACGACCTGGTCGGTGACGGTGTGCCAGTCGGCGCGCGGCGCAAGCGTATAGTCGATCGAGATAACTTCATCCCCGGTGGCGCTGCTGACCAGGGCTGGAATGGTTAAGGTGTTCGCCGCAGAAAGGAAGGTGAAAGCTCCTCCATGCATATAAAGAAGAATCGCTCCACCCGCCTTGTAATTGGCGGGGCGGACGCGCACCACGGGAACGCCGCCTAGGTGGTCTTCCGTCCGCGTCACGTGAAGAGCGTCCGCGGCGGCTGTCGACATAGGCGTCGCAACTTTGGCAAGCTGGGCGTTGGCCTGGTCCCACTCTTCCTGAGTTCTCGGGCGTTCTCGCTGTGGCGCATGTACGCGGGTGGCATACAGCTTGTTTAATCCTGCCGCAGCGTCCGGGGAGACCGTCGATGGAACGACGAAGCGTTCAGGATTGGTTGGTGTTGTCTGTGCGATGCCTTTACCTGGAACCACGCTAGCCAAAGCGACGAGAGATGCAGTCGCACCAAGTACCAGCTTCACCTTAGTCATAAAGCCTCCAATAAAACGTTATGGTTTCCGTACGGCTTTGCCGAAAGCTAAGTTGTGACAGCAAACGCTTGCTTAAGCGCTGTGTTCCGTGCCTGAGAGAAAGCCTTCGCGCTTCAACTCACCCCAATCTCCTCAAGTGCGCTTCCAACCAAGGCTTCAAGGTTTAATCCCTCGGCGTTTGCTCTTTGTCAATGTCTTCTAAGTGGAAGCGACGCTTGCCGGTCAAAGAGTCGGAACCATGCTAACCCCCTGTTCGAGATCTGAGCCTTTTGACTGATTTGAGAGATCTCGCCGGAAGTCGAGAGCCGTTCATGGCACTTTCGGAAGAAAATTTAGCTCGCGACCGTTCTATTTTTTGAGCTGCCGGAGCCCGTTTCTGAGCTGCCGGAGCCCGAATTGCTTGCAGTACCTCTCGGGTGAGTTGATTGGCATAAGCGTGGGTGAGAGGACGAAACCCAAGCAGTAGCCGATAATACAGAGGCCCGAGAAGCATATCGACAACGACTTCGGGCTTTACGTCGCGACGGAACTCACCCGACGCTTTACCTTGTTCGATCTCCATAACAGACTGTACGCGACGCACCCGAATGTGATCATGTAAGTCCTCCAGCAACTTCGGGTCGCTCTGCGCTTCCGCAATCAGATCCATCATGACTTTGCCAAACAAGCCGTTCAGACTGGTGATCAAACGCCGCATCTTGGAAACAAGGGCGGCTTCAACCGTGGTTGAGGATGACTTTTGAGGCTTCTCCGCGAGCCGTTCATGGAACATAGCCATAAGAAGCGCGGCTTTGCTCGGCCACCACTTATAAAGTGTCGGTCTGCCAACATTTGCGCGATTCGCGACAGCCTCCATCGTCAAATGACGAGCAGATGTCTCCTGCAATAGGGCATAAACCGCATCCATAACGGCAGCATGAGATCGAGCAGCTTTACTGGGAGGACGCCCAATTCGAGCGACACCGCGGACCTCAACCGCTGATCCTTCCTTGACATGAAGTTCCCTTGCTTGATGGCCCGAGTTCAACATTATTTTTACAATACATAATGTTAATTTAACTCGCAAACTATAGCGTCTTACCAACGGCCGCAAACGGAGGCACTCGAAGGGATGGCAGCTAACGAGACTCTGTTGAGTAGGCAGACTACAAGATCTCACGGCGCTTGCAAGTGTTGCCGAACAGGCCGCCGCGGAATCTCCGCAGTCCCCTCGTCTGTGCTAATGCCTGCTTCCGGCATCCGCGCGGATTGCCTCACGTGCTCGTCTGTCGTCTCCGTCTTCAAGGATTTAATCCCTTGTAAAACCTGAGTTACGAGAGCGTCGGCATAGGCCTTGCTGAGAGGGGGGAATCCTAAGAGCAACCGATAATAGGCCGGGCCAAAAAGCATATCGACGACGAGTTCCGGATCGGTGCCGGGCAGAAACTCACCCGACTGTATGCCTTGTTGGATGGCAAGCACGGATTGTGACCTGCGATAACAGATGTGGTTATGAAGCTCTCGCAACAGCTTGGGATTGCTTTGGCTTTCGGCGATCAGGTCTGCCATGACCTTCCCAAACAGGCCACTAAGATCGGCCACAACCCGTTGCATCTTGCGAGAAAAAGCTGCTTCAACCGTAGTGACAGTAGAACTCTTGTGTTCGTGTGCAAGACGCTCGTGGAACATCGCCATCAGCAAGGCGGCCTTAGTTGGCCACCATCTGTACAGCGTAGGCTTGCCTACTCCCGCCCGCTTTGCGATCGCTTCCATCGTTAAATCGCGTGCGGATTTCTGCTGCAACATGTCGTACACGGCGTCCATGATTGCGCTATGCGACTTAGCGGCCCTGCTGAGCGGACGCCCCATGCGAGGTTTTTGTATAGGAGGGAACATAGATCAAAAGGTCCACTTTCCGATTAGCTACTGTACTAAACCTTGAAGATACCGGTAAAGGAAGTACTCACAGGCGGAGCTACACCCTGTCGCCTGATTGTTGCCTGCCTAATGTTATGCGGCGGTATAGCGCGGCATATTACCCAAACTGTGTGGCGCCAGTAAGTCATGAAGCGGATCGTTCGTCTCGACGGTATCACCATAGTATGCATACCGCTCACTATGACGGAGATTGTGCGTTCCGCAAATGCAAGTCTACGGTATACGCCGTCTTGACCCATCGGTCCACCGCTTTCCACGGAAAGCGTTTCATGCTGTATTCGAGACTGTTTTGTTCTTCACGGCCAGTTCAGACTTAACGTTACGGTATAAACCAAAAAGCTTTGCCAGACTATTGACACTGTTGAGTTTCAGGGCGCACGATGGCTCCCGATTCAGAATCAAGGAGACAGCCCATGGCGAAACATCACGTAGGATGCGTCAACCAGAAACCGTCGAGAATTAAGGCGCTCTGCGCGCTGGTGACCTTGGCCCTAAGCGTGTTTTTGCCTGTCAGCACGCCGCCGATGCTTGGGCAAGCTGTGTCCAATGCTAAGATTCACGGCACAGTCACGGATACTTCTGGGGCGGTCGTTCCGAACGCAACCATTGTGGCGACGCAGACTGCACTCGGACAAAGCTCCACGACGGTTTCGTCCGAATCGGGTGAATACATCCTGCCGAATCTTCCGGTTGGCGCTTATGTGATCAAGGTCACGGCTCCCGGCTTTCAGACCTACAGCCGCACCGGAATTGTGCTGCAGGTGTCGAACGATCTTGAAGTCGGCGTGCCGCTGACGGTCGGGTCGACCGACATCGTGGTTAATGTGGAGGCCGATGCAAGCCAAGTCCAGACTGAAGACAATTCGATCAACACCGTCGTCGATCAGGCGCGAACGGTCGACCTGCCGCTAAATGGCCGAAATGCAGCGAATCTCGTTCTTCTCTCAGGCAGTGCCACCCCGACAGTTACGGGCCACGTGGCCTCCTCTTCAAGCTACGGCTCTATCGGAGTGAACGCAATTGGAGGTGCTGTCGCCATCTCCGTCGCCGGCGGCCAATCGAATCAGATCAATTTCCTGCTGGATGGAGGCGATAACAACGATCCGGCGTTCAATACGAACCTGCCTTTTCCTTTTCCGGATGCGCTGCAGGAGTTCTCGGTTCAGACGACCGGACTTGCGGCGCAGTACGGACTACACCCAAGCGGCACGGTTAACATAGTCACAAAATCAGGAACCAATGCTTACCATGGCGGAGTATTTGAGTTCCTGCGGAACAACTATGCCAATGCAAGCAACCGTATCACCAGTCGAGTTGATACCTTGAAACGGAATCAGTATGGAGCTTTTCTGGGCGGCCCGATCCTACACGACAAGTTTTACTTCTTCAGCGGGTACCAGGGAACCGCGTTGCGCATATCGCAGAGCAACACGGCCGTAGTCCCAACTCCGGCTCAGCTTGCGGGCAACTGGACTCCTTACTTTACTGCATCCCGGGCCGGCTCCTCTTCGCTTTGCCAGTTCGCCACAAACGGCACCAATGGAACGCCTGTCGGCAATGGTAACGCCACGACAAACGCAGCTTACATCCGGCTGAACGGCGCCGGTTTCGCTCTTGACCCAAGTGCGAACTGCACGGCAACCATCTCACCCACGTTGTACAGCAACGTGGCCCTCAACATAGCCAAGATTCTGCCGACAGCGTCTACGACCGATGCGCTCGGCGATGTTACCTATTCAACGCCCTACCCGCAGAGCGAGAATCAATGGATTGGCCGTCTGGACCATGTGCTTTCGCCGCGCCAGAATGGGTTTGCGCGATACTTCATGACGAATTATGGCGCGACGGCGACCTTCAACGGCAACCTGCTTAACGCAATTAACCCAGGCCTCATTGATCGCGATAAGACTCTGACCCTGGGTCACACCTTTATTATCAACTCGGAGTTGACGAACTCGCTACGCCTGACGGGCAACCGGCTTGCAGTCCAGAGAGGCGACGCGAACGATCTTCCGAATCTGGTAAAGCTCGGGTCTAACTTCACGAATACTGAACCCAATTACTTGTACCTCAATGTGATCGGAGCCTTCAACGCGGCCTGCGGACCTTGCTCTCCATTTGCTATCGTTACGAATCAACTGCAAGCGGCCGATGACCTCTCGATGGTTCGCGGCAAGCACTTCCTGCAATTCGGCTTCGACTATATCGACCAGGGATATAACCAAAAGCATTTCAACAATGAAAACGGCTTCTTTACCTTTAGCGGCACCTATACGGGCTACTCGGTGGCCGACCTGCTGCTGGGCGCGCCTACTACGCTGACTCAGTCCAACGGCGGTGCCGGCGCGCTGCTGCACCTGCGACAGAACTACTTTGGATACTACGCCCAAGATACTTACCGGCTTAACAAGAAGCTTGTCCTCAACTTTGGCTTGCGCTGGGAGCCATGGTTACCTGCCTACAACCGTGACAATCGCGGGCAGACCTTCTCACAGGCTAACTTCAATGCGGGTATCACCTCTCAGGTATTCACCAACGCACCGGCCGGTCTGCTCTTCGTAGGCGATGCGGGAGTCGGGAACAGCATCGTGACGCGCAAGCTTGACGATTTCTCGCCGCGGTTCGGCTTCGCTTTCGATCCGACCGGGACTGGAAAACAGAGTATCCGCGGATCCTACACTCTGCTTTTTGATGAGCCCGATACAGATCAGGCGCTCGAGTACACCAACTCCGGCGTTCCCTATGGCGGGGCTGTTACGGTGTCATTCAACAACACAACCTATAAACGTAACCTAGATAGTCCCTATCAGGGAGTCTTGGGTGGCAATCCCTTTCCGTCTCAGTATCCGCCGACCCCTACTGTTGCGTTCCCCGCGGCAAACATCGCTCCGCAGGTCAATCCAGCATCGGCCGGCCGTCCCTATCTCAGTGAATATAACCTAAGCTATCAGTACCAGGCACCCGCAAAGATCCTTATTACGGCCAGCTACCTGGGAACGCACACGGTGCACCTCTATGGCTTGCTTCCATTGAACTATGCCACCTATTTTCCAGGCACATCGACCGGTCTGGCAGGCTCCTGCGGCACCCTTACTCCGGTTCCCGCGGCTGGAACCGCTTGTTCTAACACCAGCAACACGACACAGCGCTTGAAGCTTTACCAGCAGACCGGGGGCACTGGCGCAGGTATCCGGTATGGTGCCTTTAATGCGTTCACCCCATATGCCTCAGCAAACTATAACGGACTTATTCTAACAGCCAATCATCCCTTCTCGAACAACTTCACAGTGCTTGCGAATTACACATATTCGAAATGCCTTTCTAACATCAACTTTTCCGGTGACACAAGCCCGGTCCCACAGAATCCGGCAAATCTGCCAGGGGAGTACGGACGCTGCAACTTTGATGTGACGCATAACTTCACCATCTCCGGTGTGGGTACCACCCCAAAGTTTCAAAATCATCTTTTGAATGTGGTGGCGGGCGGGTTTCAGATCAGCCCGTTGTTCGG
Source organism: uncultured Acidobacteriaceae bacterium (assembly GCA_964246715.1). Taxonomy (GTDB): domain Bacteria; phylum Acidobacteriota; class Terriglobia; order Terriglobales; family Acidobacteriaceae; genus Edaphobacter. The sequence goes on from CAXTRZ010000023.1 coordinate 9,748, forward strand.
CTATCGTTCCGGGTTGCCCTTCACGATCACCGACGGAACGGACGTTTCGCTCACCGGCCTCGGTTCCGATCGCCCCAATGTAGTTCCCGGAGCGCAGGTGTATATTCATAACTTCTTCCCGAACACCACTTCAAAGTACCCGCAGTGGTATAACAAGGCAGCCTTCACTCCTGCTGCGCTCGGTTCGTTCGGTAATGAGCAACCGTTTTCGCTTCGGGGGCCTGGATACGCAAATCTTGACCTGGCGATCTCTAAGTTCTTTTCGCTCCATGAGCTGGCGAAATTAGAGCTGCGCGGAGAGGCCTTCAATGCGCTGAATCATCCCAACTACTCTACCCCGACGAACTCGACAGCGATTGCCCCGCAACTCAGTACCCTGAACTCAGCCAATGCAGGTCTGATTACGAGTACCGCCAACGACTCCAGACTTCTGCAGATCGCGGCCAAGATCACGTTCTAGTTGAACAGGAGCGGAGCTCAGGTCTCGCAACGGCCGTGCCCTACTTGTATGCAATGCTTCAGAGGAAGCGCTTATGGATTTAAGATCATCAGTGGTGGAGAGCGGCCGCAACGAGTGGGCGAGGAGCTGGTACATTGCGCTCCTTTCCACTCTCGGCATTGCCGTCTCTGTGATGCACACCTATACACTAGGCGCGTTGATGCCGGCGATCCATGCCGCAACCGGTTGGACGCGTTCTCAGATCTCTACCGGCCCTATTCTGGTGAGCGTTACTGGAATCGTTTGTGCTCCGTTCGTAGGAGCCGCCATTGATCGTTACGGTTGTCGCCGGATCGCTCTTCCGGGGCTGGTTCTTTACTGCGCCGCTTTCTCCGCCCTGGGTTTCGCCGGACCGAAGACCATTAGTTGGAATGTCGGATGGACCCTTGTAGGTCTTGCCTTTGTCCTGGTAAGTCCAACCGTGTGGACGGCCGCCGTTGTGGCTGAATTCGACAAGAGCCGGGGCAAAGCAATCGGCGTAGCCCTGGCCGGCACAGGCGTAGGTTCTATCTGCCTGCCGTACGTTTCAACCGTGCTCCAAGAGCATTTCGGCTGGCGAGGCGCATACGAATGGCTTGGCATGGGCGGGCTTCTTATTTCCTTCCCCCTCGTCTGGATATTCTTTCGCAGTTCCCAGGACCGGCTTCGCATCTCGTCTTCAACCGCGGTACTCCTGGATCGCAGCACGCTGTCCGGAGTACCTGTGCGTGAAGCGTTCTTGTCTCGTCGATACCTGCAGATGGCCATCGCGTGCCTGTTCGCCTCAACTGCCGGTGCGGCCATGGCTGTTCACTTTGTTCCCGTTGTTCGGAGCAACGGTCTTTCAGCCCACACGGCTGCGGCAATCGCGGCCGGCATTGGGTTCTCTTCTATCTTCGGAAGATTACTGGGAGGCTACCTTCTGGATCGTGTGAGCGGCCCGCTCGTTGGGTTCATCTCATGTGCATTCGGAATCCTGGTCGCTCCGGCACTGCTTTTAAGCCACAGCGCGGGAGCCGGATTGTTCGGCGCTTGTATGGTGGGATTGTCGGCAGGAATGGAAATTGCCGTTCTCGCCTACCTCATACCGCGCTACTTTGGAGTTCGCCATTACGGGTTGCTTTTTGCTGTAATGAACGGCCTTGTCATCGTCGGATTGGGATTAGGTCCGTATCTCGGGGGTTACCTGTTCGACCACTTCGGCAATTACAGGATGCTGCTCCTTCTCACAGCTCCGCTTTACGCCGGGAGCGCAATTCTCTTTGGAACTCTCGGACGGCCTACGGACATCTAGTCAAGACAGGTATGAGATGTGAGAGCATTCCTTGAAATGCAGGGAAGACCTATCCACATTTTTATCGAACAGCTCTGAGAGTTGCAGGTGCTTTCCGATGGATCGACGCGAAAGTGGCATCGGACCATGCGGACATAACTATATCTGATAGCGGAGTCCCAGGGCATCTGGCTAACGCACCAATCGTGTTAGGAGGAGAAGGAAATATGAGCGTAAACGAAGCAGTACCGACTAAGACAGGCTAAAGA
>CAXTRZ010000023.1:11777-16429 GCA_964246715.1 uncultured Acidobacteriaceae bacterium
GCTAAAGATCCATACATCTCACATTCATGGGGAGTCGTCGCAGAATACATCGACATCGACGGAGAAATAAGAGATGTTATGCCGCAACACGGAAGGAAAGCATTACTGGTGATGCCCTACTTTTATCTCTTCGGTTCCGTCATCACAATGGACGAGCTTCGCTGGCGACTGATGAGCTTGGCGGTTGTCTTCAAAAGGCTTGGTTGGAAAGGACTTGAAAGAAGCAGTAGTCACGACACATATGGTAAGTTTATTTTCTAACGTCACTCAGAGTGATAGCAATTGATGACTACTTAGGGAGCTTGAACTCGTCTTTTCCGGTGACACTGGTCGGCATTAGACAAGTGGGAAGTTGCGCTTACTTTGCTGCATTCGTTTGAACGGTAGATACATTTTCAAGGGAGTCATATTCTGATGGACACTAGCTTGCAATCGACTGATTCATTCACGTTCCCTCATAGTTCGATCAAAGTGAACCGTATGGGTTACGGTGCGATGCGGCTGGCCGGACCCCGCTCCTGGGGTCCGCCTGCTGATCCAGATAACGCTGTAGCCGTACTTCAGGAGCTTGTATCCTGTGGTGTCAACCACATTGACACGGCGGATATGTATGGCCCGCATGTGGTCAACCAACTCATCAAGAAGGCACTTTACCCTTATCCAACCGGTCTTACGATCGTGACAAAGGTGGGTGGCCGCCGCATCGGTGAGGGGAAAGTCCTACCCTCATACGCAAGGGAGGAGTTGACCCAGGACATTCATAACAATCTCCGCAATCTTGGGGTTGACGTCTTGGAGATAGTAAACCTGCGAGTCGGCCAACCACTCATGCCGCTTGATGCCTCTATCGAAGCGCCTCTAACAATTCTGATGGACCTCAAATCACAGGGGCTTATTCGGCACCTTGGGGTCAGCAATGTTACTGCAGGACAGGTAGCCGAGGCGCGCAAACTAACCGAGATCGTCTGTGTGCAGAACCTCTACAACGTTACAAACAGGGCTGACGACCCTCTGATCGACGAACTAAACAAGGATGGCATTGCGTACGTTCCCTACTTCCCTTTGGGCGGCTTCAGTCCCTTGCAAGCTTCCGCTCTTCTTGATGCTGCAAGAGAACTAAAGTGCACCACAATGCAGATAGCGCTCGCATGGGTGTTGCAGCGCTCGCCGAATATGCTCCTCATTCCCGGCACATCATCGATTCAGCACCTTCATGAAAATGTAGGAGCTGCTCACCTCAAGTTACCTACTGAGATCGTAACGAGCCTGAACGCCATTGATGCTCGCCCTTGATCCACCTATCTTTGGAGTTGTGATGATGATTAACGAAAAGTTACCGCTGAGTGAAAATGCCTACATGGCTGAAGTTCTCCAGCGAGTGGCCGTTGCCGATGTCATACAGCGAGAACGTGCGGCCCGCGACTCCGCATTGTGGGACGAGATGGCGACCTACTACCATCCGAACTCGACCATCGAGGTTGCATGGTTTAAAGGGAGTGGTGCTGAGTTTGTGAGGGAGACCAAGAAGAATTGGAGATCGGCGGGTAACATCAACTTCCATGAACTAGGTGCCGCTGTAGTGACTCTCAGTGGAGATCGGGCAGTTGCAGAGATGGCGTGCACACTTCATGGCTTCCATACTCATAACGGGGTTGACGTAAAAAGCACAGGTTACGTTCGTCTGCTATGGCGAGCACAGAAAATGGATGGCCGTTGGCTCATCGCAGGCCTCCGGGCTCTCTACATACGAGATCTTCTTCAGCCCTGTAATCCAAATTTGCAGATAGTTTTAGATCAGGCTGAGATTGCAAGCTATCGTCCTTCTTACCGTTTTCTCACGGCCACTCTAAAATATCTGGGGCGCAAACCAAAAAGTGATCTTCCAGGAGTTGACCAACCTGGCACAGCGGAAGCTCTGCGAAAAGCAGAACACGTCTGGCTGAATCAGAGTTAGTTCGATCACTTTAGGACAAAGCTTCAAGCATCTCTTTGATAGCTAAATTCCCGGTAATGCAGGTTTATGTCTCACCTTAGAGCTTTTCAGTTAAGAATCATTTGTAAGTTTCGATACGATGAGCCACAATTTTAATGACCTGTCAGGAGTTATGTATGATGCCGAACGCCAAGCGGTTCCTTATTGTCGCGATACTTCTTTTGTTCACACTGCCGGCGCTCGCCGCGCCGCCCGCTGACTCACTCTCGGGCACGTGGAAGCTTGATGCAACGGCTTCAAGCTGGAGCAATGGCCAATCTCCTAAGAATGTGGAACTCACCATTAACGTGGAAATTTTGTCCGAATCAGCTCCCATGGGAGAGACCTTCAAGTATCACTTTGCCAATGTGACTAATAAAGCGCACCCGATCGAGGCAACTTTCACGGTGCCGATGGATGGTAAGCCGCACACAATTGCTGATAACCAGAGATTTAACCAGATATCCATCCGCCGCATTGGCTCCGGGCAGTTGGAAGTGCTGGAGATGAAGGACGGGGACGTGATTTTAGGGGCGTGGTGGTCGCTTTCATCCGACGGCAAGCAGATGATTCGGAGAGGCGTTGCGCGGACTCCCGATGGCCACGCCCATGGGTACGAGGAAATCTTTGATCGTCAATAATGTCGCGAAGAATGTCGCCATTACTGGTGAACGTGCCTTGGGCTGTGAGTTTACATGGTGACTTATTATCGTCTAACCGCATGTGATCCACGCGCAGTGTGAGACGTCTAAGTCGATGGCGTCCTAAGGGTGGAGAACTCGCGCTTGGGCAGCGTATGCGGGCCTTCTGTGCGATGGTGCGGACAGCCTCCGGGAAGGTGACGGTTGTCGCGGGCACGGAGGGGCGACGGCGGTTGGCGGTGGATTAGACGGACACGACAGCTTCGGATTCGTTGTCGAGCCAGGCTTCGCCGGCGAGGGCGCGGGAGCATTGGGCGGCGTTGAACTCGCCTTCCCATTTGGCGACGACGATGGTGGCGACGCCGTTGCCGATGAGGTTGACGAGGGAACGCATCTGCGACATGAAGCGGTCGATGCCGAGCAGGAGGGTGATGCCGGCGACGGGTATGGTGCCGAGGGCGGAGAGCGTGGCAGCGAGGGTGATGAAGCCGCCGCCAGTAACCGCGGCTGCGCCCTTTGAGTTGAGCATGAGGATGAGGAGGATGAAGATCTCCTGGCCGAAGGTGAGGTGGGTATTGGTGGCCTGGGCGATGAAGAGGGCGGCGATGGTGAGATAGATGGAAGTGCCGTCCAGGTTGAAGGAGTAGCCGGAGGGGATGACGAGGCCGACGACGGATTTGGAGCAGCCGAGACGCTCCATCTTGACGATCATGCGGGGAAGCGCGGTCTCAGACGAGGAGGTGCCGAGGACGATGAGGAGTTCTTCGCGGAGATAGCGAATGAGCTTGAAGATGTTGATGGAGACGGAGAGGCAGATGAGGCCGAGGACGATGACGACGAAGAGGATGCTGGTGAGATAGACGCAGGCGAGGAGCTTGCCGAGGGAGACGAGGGTGTGAAGGCCGTACTTGCCGATGGTGAAGGCCATGGCTCCGAAGGCGCCGATGGGGGCGAGTTCCATGATGTAGGCGATGATCTTGAAGGAGACGTGGGCGAGGCGGTCCGCGAGGCGGGTGAGGGATTTGTCCTTGTCGAGCGCGACGAGAGCGAGGCCGGCGAGGATGGCGAGGAGCAGGACCTGGAGGATCTCTCCTTTAGCGAAGGCGCCGGCGAAGGTGTCCGGAATGATGTTGAGGACGAAGTCGACGCCATGAGGCGCGGCGTTGGCGTTGGTGTACTGGGCGATGGATTTGATGTCGAGGGTCTTGGCGTCGATGTTCATGCCGCGCCCGGGCTGGAAGAGGGTGGCGATACCAAGGCCGATGGCGAGGGCGAGGGTGGTGACGACCTCAAAGTAAAGGAGGGCTTTGACGCCGACACGGCCGAGCTTGTGGACGTCTCCTATGCCGGCTATGCCGACGACCACGCTAAGGAAGATGATGGGCGCGATCATCATGCGGATGAGCTTGATGAAGCCGTCGCCGAAGGGCTTCATGGCGACAGCGAAGGCGGGGAAGAAGGCTCCGGCGAGCACGCCGGCGATGATGCCGACGAGGACGCGGAAGTAAAGGGTTTTGTAAAAGGGCTGGCGGGCGGCGGGTACGCTTGCGAGAGAGACTGACATGGGCTCGATCCGTGTTTGGGCGTAATGGATTTATTTACTGGAGTGATTGTGCCTGTTTTGCGGCGTTTGCGCTGGCGAAGAGGGTTAATTGAGCTTCCTGGTTTTAGCTCCTCCACGTGTTGCGGGGCGACGAGAGGGGAGACTGAAGATGGAGGATATGGTGATTATGACGGAAGGCATGAAGCAGGCTGCCGGATAAATCGTCTGAATGCAAGATGAGAAGCGCTTTGCTGGGTGGCGGTCCATCGCGGTAGGTGGATGGGAGAGGAGGGCTGCTGCATTTATGCTGGAAGGGTGAGATATCCCGCGTTTGTTCTAGTGCTGAGCTCTGTTATTTTGATTTGTGGGTGTAATGGTGGGCCTGCCGTCGCGCCGGCTCCGGGGTCCGAGGCCGCGGCGAGGCAGCGGAGGCAGATGGACGAGATCCGGCAGGAGCTGGAGGCGATTCCGCCGCCCTCAAAGACGCGGTATATGG
>CAXTRZ010000024.1:0-16049 GCA_964246715.1 uncultured Acidobacteriaceae bacterium
CGTGGCGAAGCTCATTTCATCGCCTTCCGATTATCCTCGCGCATACATCTGCGATGAGTGCGTGGCGGTGTGCAACTCGATTCTGGAAGACGACCGGACGGAGGCTGCGCCGGGTGCGTCGCCGGCGCATTTACCGAAGCCGCAGGAGGTTCGGGCGTTCCTGGATGAGTACGTGATTGGGCAGGATCAGACGAAGAAGAAGCTGGCGGTGGCGGTCTACAACCACTACAAGCGCATACAGATGAACAAGACGCGCGGCAACGATGTGGAGCTGTCGAAGTCGAACATTTTGCTGGTGGGGCCGACGGGCTCCGGCAAGACGCTGCTGGCGCAGACGCTGGCGAAGGTGCTGGATGTGCCGTTCGCAATTGTGGATGCGACGACGCTGACCGAGGCCGGATACGTGGGCGAGGATGTGGAGAACATCATCTTGAAGCTGCTACAGGCGGCAGACGGGGATGTGGTTCGGGCACAGCAGGGGATCATCTACATTGACGAGATCGACAAGATTGGGCGCAAGGATGAGAACCCGTCGATTACGCGCGATGTGAGCGGCGAGGGCGTGCAGCAGGCGCTGCTGAAGCTGCTGGAAGGAACGGTAGCGAACGTTCCTCCTCAAGGTGGCCGCAAGCATCCGCACCAGGAGTTTACGGCAGTGGATACGACCAACATCCTGTTCATCTGCGGCGGAGCGTTTGTGGGCTTGGAGAAGGTGATTGGGCGGCGCGTGGGCAAGAAGGCGCTGGGATTCAAGACGCTGACGGATACGGAGAAGATGGAGGGCGATGTGACGCCGATCCGGGCGCAGCGCGATGCGGAGTTGCTGCGTCAGGCGGAGCCGCAGGACCTGCTGAAGTATGGGCTGATTCCGGAGTTTGTGGGACGGCTACCGGTGCTGGGCGTGCTGGATGAGCTGGATGAGGCGGCGCTGATTGATATTTTGACCAAGCCGAAGAACGCGATTTTGAAGCAGTACATCAAGCTGTTCGACTACGAGAACGTGAAGGTGACGTTTACGGACGAGGCGGCGCGGGAGATTGCGCGGGAGGCGCTGCAGCGCAAGGTTGGCGCGCGCGGGCTGCGGATGATTCTGGAAGAGCTGATGCTGGACCTGATGTACTACGTGCGGTGCAAGAAGAATGTTAAGGCGTTGGCTATTACGGCGTCGATGTAGAAGAAGCATGCGCTGACGCTGCCGATGCTGCTGGAGAAGGCTGGGTAGTTGCTGCTGCAGGAGAAGGCGTAATACCGATCTTTACGAATGGACCGATTCAAACAGGCAGGCGGAGAGACCTTACGGGCCTTTCCGTCTTCTTCTTTTTGGGTGTGCTTTGCTCCGTTTTGATGCGGTAGTGAGAAGGATTCCACAGGGTCTTAGTTCCCTGCCCCACGAACAGGCTGGCGGCTTTACAATCGACGGAACGCCGGGGCGGGTACGGTTGCATTCGGCTGCATGGACCGTTGCATCGTTCAGGGCGTCACGACGTCTAAACTCAGGAGACCTATGAAAAACGACAAGGATGTAACTCTGAGCCGAGACGTACGCAAGCTCCCGATGATGCCGATTCGGGAGATGGTGATCTTTCCGAATATGATGACGCCGTTTGTGGTGGGGCGTGAGTCGAGCGTGCGGGCTCTTGAAGAGGCGCTGACCGGGGACCGGAAGATCTTTCTGGCGACGCAGCACGATGCGAGCGTGGATGAGCCGAGCGCGGACGACATCTTTGAGGCGGGCACGATTGGAAACATTGTGCAGAGTGTGAAGATGCCTGACGGCAACATCAAGGTGCTGGTGGAGGGCGTGGAGCGGGCGCGCTCGATTGAGGTGAACGACGAGGATGGGTTCTTTGTCGCGACGGTGCGGACAGGGCCGACGCACCTGGAGATGACGCCTGCTGTCGAGGCGATGATGCAGAAGGTGCATACGCTGTTTGAGCAGTATGTGAAGCTGCAGCAGAGCCTGAACTACGAGACGATGACCGCGAGCGTGCGCGGGGATGAGCCGAGCAAGCTAGCGGACACGATCGCGGCGAACCTGCAGCTTTCAATCGAGGAGAAGCAGGAGCTGCTGGAGGTCTTCGACCCGGAGGCGCGGCTGGTAAAGATTGCCGATGTGCTGGATGTGGCGATTGAGAAGCTGAACATCGACCGCACGGTGCAGAGCCGGGTGAAGCGGCAGATGGAGAAGGCGCAGAAGGAGTACTACCTCAACGAGAAGATCAAGGCTATCCAGAAGGAGCTTGGGCGCGGCGAGAAGAGCGAGTTCGACGAGCTGAAGAAGAAGATTGAAGCGGCGGGGATGCCGAAGGATGTGCTGGAGAAGAGCCTGCAGGAGCTGAAGAAGCTGGAGGCGATGCCGCCGATGTCAGCGGAGAGCACGGTGAGCCGAAATTATCTGGATTGGCTGCTGGCGGTGCCTTGGCGGAAGCGGTCAAAGGAGATCCGCTCGATTGAGGTGGCGGAAGAGGTTTTAAATAGCGACCACTATGGGCTGGAGAAGATCAAGGACCGGATTCTGGAGTTTCTGGCGGTGCGGCAGTTGGTGAAGAATCCAAAGGGGTCGATCCTGTGCTTTGTCGGGCCTCCGGGCGTGGGTAAGACGAGCCTGGGGCAGTCGATTGCGAAGGCGACAGGCCGAAAGTTTGTGCGGATGAGCCTGGGCGGCGTGCGGGATGAGGCGGAGATCCGCGGGCACCGGCGGACGTACATTGGGGCGCTGCCGGGGCAGGTGATCCAGAGCATGAAGAAGGCGGGGACGAAGAACCCGGTGTTCATGCTGGATGAGATTGACAAGATGGCGAACGATTTCAGGGGCGATCCGGCGAGCGCGCTGCTGGAGGTGCTGGACCCGGAGCAGAACTCATCGTTCCAAGACCACTATCTCGACGTGGAATATGACCTTTCGCAGGTGCTGTTTGTGGCGACGGCGAATGTGCTGGACACGATTCCAGGACCGCTGCAGGACCGCATGGAGATCATCCGGCTGAGCGGTTATACGGAGATTGAGAAGCTGGAGATTGCCAAGCAGTATCTGGTGAAGAAGCAGCGCGAGGGCAACGGACTGACGGAAGAGCAGATCGTGTTTGAGGACTCCGCGCTGAAGTCGATCATCCGCGGCTATACGCGAGAGGCCGGCGTGCGCAATCTCGAGCGCGAGATCGGCAACGTGGGACGGAAGGTGGCGCGCAAGGTGGTGCAGGCAGGGCCTGAGGCTGGGGCGACGCACAAGGAGACGGTCACGGCAGAGAACCTGGAGGAGTTGCTAGGCGTAGCGAAGTTCCGCGATAACGAGGTGCATAAGGCGAGCGAGGTGGGCCTGGTGACTGGGCTCGCATGGACGAGCGTGGGCGGAACGATTCTGCAGACCGAGGTGCAGGTGCTGGATGGCAAGGGCAAACTCACCTCCACGGGGCAGCTTGGCGATGTGATGAAGGAGTCGGCTGAGGCGGCGTTGAGCTATATCCGGTCACGGTCTTCGCATCTGGGGCTGGCAAAGGACTTCTATCGGAATGTGGATATTCACATCCATGTGCCAGAGGGGGCGACGCCGAAGGACGGGCCGTCCGCGGGAATCACGATTGCCACCGGGTTGGCGAGCGCGCTGACAAAGATCAAGGTAAGGCGAGATATCGCGATGACTGGCGAAATTACGCTACGTGGCAAGGTAATGGCGATTGGCGGGCTGAAGGAGAAGCTGCTGGCAGCGCATCGGGCGGGCCTCTTTGAGGCGATTCTGCCGGCGGACAACCGCAAGGACCTAGCGGATCTGCCGGAGCTGATCAAGAACTCGATGAAGCTGCATTTTGTGGAGCAGATGGATGAGGTGCTGATGATTGCACTGGAGGAGAGGCTCAGTCCGCTGGAGGAGGAGACTCCGGTGGCGCTGGCAGGAGTAATTCCGCCAGTGGTCTCAGGCGGGCAGCCGGTGGCGCATCAGTAGGCTGCCAGTTTCAGGCTTGTTAGATGCAAGACGAACGGCCGGCCCGCTTGGGTCGGCCGTTTGCTTTTGGGTGCGGATACGCTTATGCGCGACGACTGCCGGTGACGAAGTGCATCACGATGGAGATAACGGCGAAGATGAGCAGCAGGTGAATGAGGAAGTTGCTGACGTGAAAGAGGGTGAAGCCGCCGAGCCACAAAACGACGAGAACAACTGCAAGGATGAGGAACATGAGACCTTCTTTCGGGCCGCTTGACGGCGCATGATCTTGGCGCTCTGCACCTCGCCGCGTCATCAAGCCCACGACTCTGCGCTGCAGGTCACTCCAATCATTGAGAGAGGGTTTCCGGGGTTTGCGTTGCTTGGAGTAAGCAAAGGAACGATTTAGCAGCGACCGCCGGCGATGGAGGGGATGAGCATGACCTCATCGCCGTCCTGAAAGGCATAGGCTTCGCCGCCGAGGAAGCGGATATCCTCATCATTGACATAGACGTTGATGAAGCGACGGAGCTTGCCGGTCTCGTCCTTGATTTGGGTGGAGAGGGCTGGGAAGTTCTGATCGATGTCGGAGATGAGGCCGGGGAGATTCGCGGCGTCGCTGGTGAGCTGCTTCTGGCCTTCGGTGTGACGGACGAAGGCGGTCGGGAGGATGATCTTGATGGAAATGATGTGCTCCTTGAGGCTTGTCAGGGGTAGGGGTGAAACGTTTTCTAAGCTTCCCTGCCCCTGGGGTATTTTGTGTAAAGTGTTCCAAAACTGAGAGGGTTAGGCTGGGACCTTGAGTTTTGGAGTGACCAGCGAGCCCGGACGAGATATAGATGCAGCTTCCTCCGCTTCGCTGCGGAATGACAACTAAAAAGCAACGGCAAGCGACAGCAAGAACAAGCGACAGCAGGAACAACTATGGAGGTTCTTCGCTGCGCTCAGAGTGAACCCGTAGTGGTGGGCGGGTTAGGTTAGCCGGCGGCGACGAGCTCCTGCTCCAGGACGGTATCCGGGGTGCCGTTGAGCTCGCGGAGGTAGTCAGCGAAGTCCGAGAGGCGGGGGCGGATAGCGCGCGAGTCGAGGTGGTCGAAGCGGCCGGCGAGAGCGTCGGTGGTTTTGAGGCCGTTGCCAGTGATGCAGACGACAGTGGTCTGGTCCGGGGCAATGCGACCCTGCTGGTAGAGGCGGGCGGTGACGGCGGTGGTGACGCCGCCGGCGGTCTCGGTAAAGATGCCTTCCGTTTCGGCGAGCTCCTGCATGCCGGAGACGACTTCGACGTCCGAGACATCTTCCGCCCAGCCTCCGGTGCTGCGGATCATCTTGCTGGCCGCGGGGCCGTCCGCCGGGTTGCCGATGGCGAGCGAGCGGGCGATGGTGTTGGGGCGCTGGGGCTCGATATAGTCCCAGCCCTCACGGACGGAGTGGGAGATGGGCGAGCAGCCGGTGGCCTGGGCTCCGAAGAAGCGGACGGGCTTGGCGTCTACCAAACCAAGCTCTACGAGCTCGGTAAACGCCTTTTTGAGCTTACGGATCAAAGAACCGCCGGCCATGGGGCAGACGACGTTGTCGGGGAGACGCCAGCCAAGCTGCTCGGCGATCTCATAGCCCTGCGTTTTGGAGCCTTCGGCGTAGTAGGGGCGGAGGTTGACGTTGACGAAGCCCCAGGCGTATTCGTCGGCGATCTGGGTACAAAGGCGGTTGACGTGGTCGTAGTTGCCGTCGATGCGAACGAGACGGGCGCCATAGACGAGTGTGTTGAGGATCTTGGCGGGCTCAAGGTCACTGGGAACGAGGATGCAGGCCGCTAAACCTAGTCGCGCGGCTTGCGCGGCGACGGAGTTGGCGAGATTGCCGGTGGAGGAGCAGCCGACGGTGGTGAAGCCGAACTTTTGGGCGTTGGCGAGGGCGACGGAGACGACGCGGTCCTTGAAGGAGAGCGTGGGAAAGCAGACGGAGTCGTTTTTGACGAAGAGGTTCTCTGCGCCGATGCGCCTGCCGAGGTTTTTGGCGCGGATCAGCGGGGTGAAGCCGACGGGAAGGTCGGGCTCAAAGCCCTCCGGGATGGGCAGGAGAGCGGCGTAGCGCCAGATGTTGTGGGGGCCGGACTGGATGGACTGACGGGTGACGGGGTGGCGGCGCTGGATGGCTGCGAGATTGTAGTGAATCTCAAGAGGGGCAAGGCAGTCCGGGCATCCGGAGAGGGGACGATTGCCGTAAGTACGGCCGCACTCATTGCACTTCAGCTCGTAAGTCTGACAGGAATACTCCATTGCTCAGCTCCGTTTCTTCTTGTTCTGCAGGAAGATGGAGGAGAGCTATGAACTTTGAAGACCGGCTCTAACTTGGATTTTAGGGAGGAGAAACGCGGGGTGTTGCAGACGATGCGAATGATCTGCTTGCTCCGAATCTCATGTGCCCCGCGGCTTTCAGCCTAAATCCAGGAGAGAGTTGACACCGGTACGCGCTTGTTCTGTCCGGTTGTCGTGGCGTCAAAGGGCTCGTCCCTCAACCACTCTGCATGAAATTCAAATCAGCCGAAGCTGACTGGAATGATTTGGTTATAACACGGGGTGGGGAGAAGTGCAACAAGGACGTGGAACGGCGGCAATGGCAAGAGCGGTTCAGGTTGGAGTAACGTGGGGGGCATGGTCGCTATCGTGACTTTGCTGGGCGTTGGGGTCGGGTTGGATCTGGAGGAGCTCAAAGCGGCGTCCGGGGCGACCGTCAGGGAGTATCTCATAGACGAAGGAGAGGCCATGGGCTTTGAACATGGCGAAGAAGTCCTCCCAGCCGATGATGCGGAGACGCGGCTGATTGGTGGAGTCGCCGGGGATGAAGAAGTGCAACTGAGCGGGTTCAGCATCGACCGACCCTGGCAACAGTTCCGCCGGCATCGCATTCTGAGCCGCCGCCCAGAGACGAATCTGATGCGGATCACTGGTGGGGCGCGAGGTCAGGCTCGCCATAAAATTGTCCTCCGAAGATGCTTACGCGCGCAATTGTCTGGTTCGATGCACGATAGAAGAGGAGGATGTATTGTGGCGCGCTAAGTCACTTATGCGTCAATTGACTTCCAGGGTTTTCTTCACGCCGCCGACGAAGGCCGCGGGATCGAACTCGGTGCGGAGGATCTCATCCGGGCAGTCGGTGTGAATGGCGACGCGCCAGTTGCAGACGAAGGCGACGAGTTGACCGTGCTGAGCGGTCTTGATCTCCGAGCAGAGGCGTTCCGCGTCATGGATGGCTTCTACGCCTTCGACGTCGACGAGGACGAGGTCGAAGTGGCTTCCCCAGAAGAGGGTGAGGGCTTCCTCGACACAACACGTGGAATTGACGTCAAAGCCGGAGATGCGAAGGATCTGATCGCGAAGAGGACGGAGCATCTCCCGTTTACAGATGTGGAGGATTTTCTTCTTTTCCGGAGTGAAACTGGGGACGGGGATGGTCATGGTGTGCTGAGACATGGGTACATCTGTCTGCGAGCCAATGTCGCCGGTCGAACGGACTTATCAGATCGCGGTGAAACGAGTGTATCTAGAGTACCGGATCTGACGCAAACGGTGGTCGGGTGGACGACCGAGTCAGCGTCTTCTGGGGAGACTTAGGTCCAGATCGGTCGCGAGGAGCTGCTTGGTGAGGAGGATGATCTGGTCGGTGTGAAGCTGGAGGTGGTCGACGATGAAACTGTCGGTCAAGGATGGGACACCCGGTCTTATGGGACTGCTATACGGTGGCGGGTTGTGGGGCTTCGGCGGGTTCGTAGTTGAGGTTGGGGCCGAGCCAGCGTTCGGCTTCAGCGAGGGTCCACTGCTTGCGCTCGGCGTAGTCGACGACCTGGTCGAGGTCAATCTTGCCGAGGGAGAAGTAACGGGCCTGGGGATGGGCGAAGTAGAGGCCGCTGACGCTGGAGCCGGGCCACATGGCGAAGGACTCAGTGATCTGGATGCCGGTGTGGCGCTCAACATCCAGGAGTTGCCAGAGAGGACCTTTTTCGGTGTGGTCCGGGCAGGCGGGATAGCCGGCGGCGGGGCGGATGCCGCGATACGTTTCGCGGATCAGGTCCTCGGGAGCGAGGTCTTCGGCGAGGCCGTAGCCCCACTCGTCCCGGACGCGCTTGTGGAGGCATTCGGCGAAGGCTTCGGCGAGGCGGTCGGCAAGGGCTTCGGCCATAATGGCGTTGTAGTCGTCATTGTCCGCGCGGAAGCGGTCGGTGAGGGCCTTGAGGCCGATGCCGGTGGTGACGGCAAAGCCGCCAAGGGAGTCTGCGAGGCCGGTTGAGAGCGGGGCGACGAAGTCGGCGAGAGAGCGGCAGGGCTCGGAGCCTTCGCGGTTGGCCTGCTGGCGGAGGAAGTGGAAGGTCTGGAGGGGCGTGGCGCGGGAGGCGTCGGTGTAGAGGACGATGTCGTCGCCGAAGGCGTTGGCGGGGAAGAGGCCGTAGACGGCGCGGGCGGTGAGGAGCTTTTCGTCGATGATGCGGTCGAGGAGAGCCTGGCCTTCGGTGAGGATGGATCGGGCGTGCTCGCCGTGGTCGCCGTGGTCGAGGATGCGGGGGTAGATGCCCTTGAGGCCCCAGGCGTGAAAGAAGGGGGTCCAGTCGATGTAATCGCGCAGGGTGCTGAGAGGGAAGTTGTCGAGGACGCGGATACCGGTGAAGGACGGCGTGGCGAGGTCTTCAGGGCGCCAGTCGATGGGGGTGCGGCGCTGACGGGCGGCCTCGATAGGGATAACTTGTTGTTTGGGGGCGGCGTGGGTAGCGCGCAGGCGGTCGTATTCGGCGTTGTGCTGGGCGACGAAGGCGGGCTTGTTGTCTTCTGACAGGAGGCTGGTGGTGACGGGGACGGCGCGGCTGGCGTCGAGGACGTGGACGACGGGCTGGCCGTAGTGCGGGGCGATCTTGACGGCGGTGTGGGCGCGGCTGGTGGTGGCTCCGCCGATGAGCAGAGGGATGGTGAAGCCCTGGCGCTCCATCTCCTTGGCGACGTGGACCATCTCGTCCAGCGACGGGGTGATGAGGCCGGAGAGGCCGATGAGGTCGGCCTTCTCTTCGCGGGCGCGGGCAAGGATTTTTTCGCTGGAGACCATGACGCCGAGGTCGATGACGTCGTAGTTGTTGCAGGAGAGGACGACGCCGACGATGTTTTTGCCGATGTCGTGGACGTCTCCCTTGACGGTGGCGAGGATGATCTTGCCCTGGGCCTTGACGATCTCGCCGGCAGCCTCGGCTGCGGCTTTTTCGGCCTCCATGTAGGGCGTCAGGTGGGCGACCGCCTTCTTCATGACGCGGGCGGATTTGACGACCTGCGGGAGGAACATCTTGCCCGCGCCGAAGAGATCGCCGACGACGCTCATGCCGTCCATCAAAGGGCCTTCAATCACGAGCAAGGGGCGGCCGAGCTTCTGGCGAGCTTCTTCGGTGTCGATCTCGATGTACGCGTCGATGCCGCGGACGAGGGCGTGGGAGAGGCGCTCTTCAACGGTGCCGCCTCGCCAGGCTTCCGCTTGTTTCTCCGTGACGACGACGCCGACATTTTTGAGCGCTTCGCCGTGCTCGACGAGGCGCTCGGTGGCATCCGGGCGGCGGTTGAGGAGGACGTCTTCGACGAGGACCTTGAGCGTGGGCTCGATCTCTTCGTAGAGCTCCAACATGCCGGCGTTGACGATACCCATGTCTAGACCCGCGCCGATGGCGTGGTAGAGGAAGGCGGAGTGCATGGCCTCGCGGACCTTGTTGTTGCCGCGGAAGCTGAAGCTGATATTGGAGACGCCGCCGGAGACCTTGGCGTGAGGAAGGTTCTGCTTGATCCAGCGGGTGGCTTCGATGAAGTCGACGGCGTAGTTGTTGTGCTCCTCCATGCCGGTGGCGACGGTGAGGATGTTGGGGTCGAAGATGATGTCTTCCGGCGGGAAGCCGACCTCATCGACGAGGATGCGGTAGGCGCGCTCGCAGATGCGGACCTTCTCGGCGAAGGTAGCGGCCTGGCCCTGTTCATCAAAGGCCATGACGACGACGGCAGCGCCGTACTTGAGGACGCGGCGGGCGTTCTCGCGGAACTTGTCCTCGCCCTCCTTGAGCGAGATGGAGTTGACGATTCCCTTACCCTGCAAAGTTTTGAGGCCGGCCTCGATCACCTCCCACTTAGAGGAGTCGACCATGAAGGGGACCTTGGCGACCTCGGGCTCGGAGGCGAGGAGCTGCAGGAAGCGGGTCATGGCGGCGACGCCGTCGATCATGCCCTCGTCCATGCAGATGTCGATGACGTTGGCGCCGTTTTCCACCTGCTGGCGGGCGATGGCGACGGCTTCCTCGTAGTTGCCCTCCTTAATAAGGCGGGCGAACTTAGGCGAGCCGGCGACGTTGGTGCGCTCGCCGAGCATGATGAAGACGCCGGGCTGCTGGGTGAAGGGCTGGGAGCCGGAGAGGCGGAGGGGCCTGGTCTTTTCAGCAACAAGCTGGGTCATGCGGCGAGCACCTCCTCGGCGGGCGAGTCAAGCGAGCGCGGGGCGACGCCTTGAAGGGCTTTCGCGATGGCGGCGATGTGCTCCGGCGTGTTGCCGCAGCAGCCTCCGGCGATGTTGATAAGGCCGTCCGCGGCAAACTGGCCGAGGAAGCGAGCCATGTCCGGCGGCCCGAGGTCGAAGCCGGTCTCCGAGAGCGGGTTGGGCAGGCCGGCGTTGGGATAGCAGGAGATGGCGACGTCGGCTTTTGCGGAAAGGTCCGCCAGGAAGGGATACATGAGGTCCGGGCCGAGCGAGCAGTTGAGGCCGATGGAGAGCGGCTTGACGTGCTTGACGGCGGTCCAGAAGGCCTCGGTCGTTTGGGCGGAGATGAGGGTCTCACCGCCACGGCCCACGGCGGCGGAGATCATGATGGGGAGCTCTCTCCCTTGCGAGGCAAGCCCGTCGGCGTCGAAGACCTCGCGGATGGCGACGAGGGCGGCTTTAGCGTTGAGGGAGTCGAAGATGGTCTCGACGAGGAGGAGGTCGACGCCGCCGGCGAGGAGGGCGCGGACCTGATGCATGTAGGCTTGCTTGACCTGGTCGAAGGTGACGACGCGGAAGCCGGCGTCATCGGCGTCCGGCGAGTTGGAGAGCGAGACGGTGAGCGGGCCGATGGCTCCGGCGACGAAGCGAGGACGGGCCGGTTTTCCAGGGACTGCGGCATTAGCGATGCGGTCGGCCCACTCGCGGCACTGGCGGGCGGAGACCTCGTTGATCTCCCAGGCGAGGTCGTTGAGCTGGGGATCTTCGATGATCTTTTGATAAAAGGCGGGGTCCTTGCGGCCGCCATGCTCTCGAGGGTCGTCGACGAAGAACTCGGATTGGGTGATGCTGGTGGCGCCGAAGGTGTTGGTCTCGATGATGTCCGCACCGGCTTCAAGGAAGCGGCGGTGGATGTCGCAGATCATGGCGGGCTGGGTGAGGGAGAAGAGGTCGCCGTTGTTCTGCAGGTCCTTGTTGTGGCCGCGGAAGCGCTCGCCGCGCATGTCGTCTTCGGTCATGCCGTAGGTGCGGATGGTGGTGCCCATTGCGCCGTCGATAATGGCGATGCGGTCTTTGAGGATGGACTGGAGCGGATGTGGGCTGCGGCTGGTCATAAGAAGTTGATCCACCAGAGCCCGATGTGGACTCACACCCTTAGGATACCAAGCTGGATGGGATGAACGAGCGTTGGACCAAGATGGGCACAGGCTAATGCAGATGGGAGCCGGCTTCGGCGTGGGCGGCGTCGAGGAAGGCGCCGAGGGCTTCGATGCGAGGGATGGCAAGGGCGCGGGCAGCGGGAAGGAGGAGGAGTGCGGGGAGAGTGTCCAGGGCGCGCTGGAGAGAGGCTAAGGCGTGAGTGAAGGTGGGAAAGCGGGTGTCGCGGCCAACTTTGCAGACGGTGCGGAGGATGGCCATGGCTCCTAACTGCTCCAGGATATCGGCGTCGCGGAGGAGGGTGGCTTCCAGGGTCTGTGGGGTGAACTGCGGCTGATGGGTGCGGATGCACTCCTGGACGGCGGGTATCTTCTCCGGCGGGAAGGCGATGGACGTGAGGATGGCGGGGGTGTGGGCGATGGCGTAGGCGGTGTTGTCCCAGCGGGCGAGGGCTTCCGGGTCTTCGGGGCGGTGGCCGAAGAAGACGCCGAGATCGTGCAGGAAGGCAGAGGCGAAGACGATGTCGTCGTCGTATGCCATGCCTGCGCCGATCTGCTGGGTGAGGGCGTAGAGGCGGGGCTGGTGGCCGTACTTCTCCATGGGACGGGCTTCGCGGAGAATGAGGGCGGTGAGGGCGTCGCGCCAGGATTGAGGGCTCATGCGAGGGCTCCGGGTGTCGGTCGAGGGACGGTGTACTTACCAGGCGTGGAAGAAGCCTTCGTGCTCGGCGAGATGGACCTGCGTGCCGAAGAGTTCAGTCAGCCTGGGCGCGGTGAGGAGCTGCGTGCGGTTGCCGTCCGCGAGGATGCGTCCGTCGCGCATCATCACCACGCGCTGCATGGCGGGGATGATGTCCGCAATGTGATGGGTGATGTGCAGCAGCGTCGTGCCGCGCTCGGCAAGAGTGATGAGCAGCTCGCGCAGGTCGCGCTGCGCGCTGAGGTCCAGCGCATTGCTGGGCTCATCCAGCAGCAGGCACTCGGAGGAGGCGGACAGGGCACGGGCGATGAGTATCCGGCGCTGCTGGCCAGCGGACATGTGGCCGAAGAGGCGCGTGCACAGGCCGGTCGCCCCGACGAGTTCCATGACCTCGTCAGCGCGCTCGCGCATGGCGGGCGTCACCTGCAGGTTGGGCCAGAGCGTGGAGCTTGAAAAGAAGCCGGTCAACACTGCATCCAGGCCGGTGCAGGCGAGGATCGGCTTGCCGGGAAGTTCGTTCTGGACGACGCCCAGGCGCTTCTTGAGCTCGGTCAAGTCCCAGCGCTCACGGCCGAAGATGCGGACGTGCGTGCGCTCGCTAGCCAACGGATACAGCTCGCAGGTGATGGTCTTGATCAGCGTGGACTTGCCGCAGCCGTTGGGGCCGAGGATGGCGATGCGCTCGCCGCGCTCGATGCGGAGGTGGATGTCATGCAGCACGACGCGTTCGCCGCGGACCACGTTGACGCCTGCGAGCTCCAGGATTGACTCAGGCGGGATTGGCTCAGGCGGGATTGGCTCAGGCATGACCGGTTCAGGCATTCGGCCACGCCATGGGGTGGAGCAGCTTGCGCTCCAGGATCTTCTGGCCGGGATCGAAGTCGGGAATCTGCCGAATCCAAGCGGCGTTGGCGTCATAGGCAGCCTCCGGGATCAGGCCGATCAGCTCGCCTTCGGCGATGGCGGTGCCGTGCTCCCGCGCCAGCTCTTCCACGTTGGCGTGGACACGCGGCACCGGCGTCAGGCGAAAGTCGGTGATGTTCATGCTGACCTGTGCGCGGCCGTTGGCGAGCACGCCGATGGCTTTGACGCCCTGCATCCCGCCGGAGGAGGCGCGGATATCGCGCGCGATGGCGCGGGCATGGCTGATCTCGGCGGAGGGCGAGAGATAGATGTTATAGGCGATGAGGAAGGTGCGTGCGCCGACGACGCTGGCGCCCGCGGTCTCATGCAGCTCCGGCCCGCCGACGTCCGGACGCCGCGCCGTGTCCTTCAGGGCTGCTTCGCGCAGGCCCTCGAACTGGCCTCGACGAAGATCCTCAAGCTGGACCCGATCCGGCCTTGCCGCCGCCGCGCCGTAGAAGTAAACGGGCACGCCGTGCCGCCGCCAGATCTGCAGGCCGGCCTGCCGCGCCAGCATCGCCGCCTCCGCGATGGAGACGCCGGAGACCGGGACGAAGGGGATGACGTCCGCGGCGCCGATGCGAGGGTGAACTCCGGTCTGGCGGGTCAGGTCGATCAGCTCCGCCGCCTTGCCCGCCGCGCGGATGGCCGCCTCCATGACCTGCGCGGGCACGCCCGCGATGGTGACGACGGAGCGATTATGGTCCGTGTCCAGGGAGTAGTCCAGAAGGCGCACGCCGTCAACATCCATGGCGCGAACGATCTGCCGGACGATCTCCGGGTCGTTGCCCTCGGAGAAGTTGGGGACACACTCGATGATGGAGTCGGAGTTCATGGGATCAGCGTGCCAGCCACTGGTGCCTGGCCCTTATGCTACTTCCACCAGGTATAACCCAGCGTGAATTGCACGCTGGCGTTGACGCCGGGGTTGCGATCGCCCAGCGACGCCGACGAGATATGCACGCCGTTCGCGCTGAAGTCTACGGAACGGTTAGGCCGGGTGAAGTAATGCAAGCCGATGCCGCCCTGCGGGGTGAAGTTGAAGACGCTGGCATCGCCGTTGGGCCCGTTGGTGGTGATGTTTACCGTCGTGTTTACGTATTGGGGATACTTGTGATTTGTCCACAGCAGCCCGCCGGCTGCCTGCGCCCACGGCACAACCTTGCCGTGCCGCGCGAAGTTCCAGCGCAGGATGATGGGCGTCACCGTGACGCCGGTGAACGTGCCGCCGACGGTGTATGGCGGCGAACAGGCGATGATCACCGTGCCCGCGGCTTGCGTGCAGTTCACCTTCTGGAAGGTGGGGGTAAAGGACTGCCAGTAGGGGAAGAGCTCCACGGCATACTCGAAGTTGCCGTGCAGCAGGCCGGGGCCGAAGTTGTTGGTGAGCACGCGCCCGGCGTGGACGCCGGCGGAGAGGAAGTGGAAGCCGTCACGCATATCCGTGATCCCGTTGCCGCCCTGGATGAGGGCGCCGTACTCGGTGGGCTGGCGGGTGGAGGCGGATTCAAGAGGACTATCCGGCCTCTGCGCGCCGGCTGAGACGCAGGTGAGGACGACGGCGGCAAGCGCTGGGAGAAGGATCTTCATAAGAGTATCTGAGTGTCATGCTAGCAGCCTCGACGCTGCGACCGGGGCTGTCTGATTGCAGCGTGCGAAAGCGCTTCGCCGGCCATCTGGTCAGCCGGCCATTTGAGCTTCGTCAAAGTCGAAGTTGCTGTAGACGTTCTGGGTGTCGTCCAAGTCTTCAATGGTCTCCAGCAGGCGGATCATGGCGTTGGCCTGCGCGCCTTCGAGCTTGGTGTAGGTGCTGGCGATCATGGTCACTTGGGCGGTTTCCGTCGGAATCTTGGCGGCTTTCAGAGCGTTGGTGACGGCCTCAAAGTCCTTGGGATCGCAAAGGATCTCCCAGGTCTCGCCCTCATCGTTCAGGTCCTCGGCTCCGGACTCCAGGACGATCTCCATGAGCTTGTCCTCGCTGGCGGCGTCCTTGGCGATGGAGATGACGCCCTTCTTCGAGAACATCCAGGAGACCGCGCCCTCCGCGCCCAGGTTGCCGCCGTTCTTCGAGAAGGCGTGGCGCACCTCGCTGACGGCACGGTTCTTGTTGTCCGTCAGGACGTCGATGATGAGCGCGACGCCGCCCGGGCCGTAACCCTCGTACGTGATCTCCTCGTAGGAGACGCCTTCGAGCTCGCCGGTGCCACGCTGAATGGCACGCTTGATGTTGTCCGCCGGCATGTTCTCCGCCTTGGCTGCCGCGATGGCTCCGCGCAGCCGGGGATTGCCGTCCGGGTCTCCGCCGCCGGTCTTGGCGGCGATGGTGATCTCCTTGATCAGGCGGGTGAAGATTTTGCCGCGCTTGGCGTCGGTCGCGCCCTTCTTGTGCTTGATGGTTGCCCATTTACTATGACCGGACATGAATCGTACCTCGAAAGCGAATTTGCGCTGAGTGGACCCCGCGCGACCTTCGGATTTTAGCAGGAATCAGCAAGGTCGCGGAGGGCTGGACCTGAGCCCTCCCCCACCCCCTACATTCTTGTGCAAAATATTCAAACGAAAGAAGTTAGGTCTGGATCAACCGACGCGAGTCCCGCTAAACATCCTGCTTCAACGATGTTCTATCGCAAAATATTCAAAACAAGGTAGTTACCTTCATCATGACCCGCCGGGCAAGTTCGGTGTGAGAGGAGAGTTGAAGGCGGTACAGCGGTGCTCGACGAGCTGAAGGAAGCCAACCACAAGGATGCGCTAGAGATCCTGCGGTCCATGACTGACTTGCATAAGCGGGTGGCAGTCATCGAGGCCAAGCAGCGGGACGCGGCGTAGTCGCTGGCAGCGGCATAGGAATCAGGGGAGTTCGGTGGCGAAGAGGTCTTTGTGG
>CAXTRZ010000025.1:0-15971 GCA_964246715.1 uncultured Acidobacteriaceae bacterium
ACATGATCGCTGCCATGTCGTTGAAGGAAAGATCCTCCGGCCCAAGCACAGCACTACCGCCTTGGCCCGTCCAGGTCCTTTCCAAAAGGAACCTTGCACCCATCGCTCCAACATCCTTTGTTGCTACCTGAGGCGTCTTCAGTTGCGGATCGCTCGGCGAGAAGAACATACCTTGCTGCTTGATGGTCTGCACATTGTTAAGCATATTCTCCATCAGCGCTGGGCACCACAGGGCGCGATAGTCTACTCCGCTCCTCTCGATCTCTTCATCCTTCGCGAGCGATGCCGTAATCGGCCCCCCCTTCTTCGACAGTTCCGTACCCCTTCCCAGCACCGACACATCAACGACTCGTTTCACGCCCTGGCTCTTCATTGCCGCAAGCGTGGGCCGGGTAAAGCGCAGGTAATACTCCGCATCGTTGTTATCGGCGAATGAGGGAGGGACAACCAGGAAGACGCTCTCCGCACCTTCGACTGCCTGTTGCATGACGGCCTCATCGTCCAGCGAACCGGTTACTACCTCGACCTTGTTGCGAATCTCAGGCGCCAGCCTTGCAGGGTCTCGCGCGACTACCCGGACAGCCTCGTTTGCGGCAAGCAGGTGCGGGATCACTTGCGATCCAATTTTTCCTGTAGGTGTCGTGACAACGATCATATTTCCTCGCGTTAATACTGTTCTCTTGCCGTTAGGTTCTCAGGTGACTCTCAACATCAGTTGCCTGCGGATGTGCGGACATCTTCAACTTCATAGCATCGATGGCCATCACCAGGGCAGTTCGCCACTCGTCTCCAGGAATTTTCCCGTTGGCGGAGCATTGAGCAGCGCGAGGCGCACGATCTCAGCGGCGCCCTCTTCGAGGGTTTGCGAGCCGCTATGCCCGTTAAGGTCCGTTGCCGTGTAGCCAGGGTTTACGGAATTCACACGGATGTTGGCATCGCGGAACTCATAGGCAAGTTGGACGGTCAACATATTCAGCGCGGCTTTAGAGGCACAGTAGGCCAACACTTTCACTGGAAAATACTTCCAAGCGGGATCGTTCTGCGGGCTGATACAGCCAAGTTCGCTCGAGACGTTGATGATTTGCGCCCTCTTGGCCTTCTGAAGCAGAGGCAACATGGCCTGCGTGACCGCAACGGTTCCCAAGAAGTTGGTCCGCATCACGGTCTCGACATCTGAAAGGCTTGCCTTGCTCGGCGGTCCGTCGGCTTTGCCGGAGATCCCCGCATTGTTGACGAGGAGATCAAGCTTGCCAAACTGAGCTCGAATTGCATTAGACGCAATTGTGGCTGTCTGGTGTTCGTCCAGATCGATTCGGACGAAGTGCACATCTAAACCGTCTGCTCGCAGCCTTTCGACCGCCTGCTCTCCAAGCTCTTCGTTGCGTGTAGCGACCAGTACGGTCCAGCCAGACCTTGCAATTTGGCGAGCAACTTCAAAACCGATACCCTTATTTGCTCCGGTGACGAGTGCAATTTTCTGTGTCTCTTGCATGTTTTATCTCCTTCCTTGAAGATACGAGGGAAAGTTCAGGTTTCGATTCGCATATGACAAAAGAAGCCCTACTCGAGTTCGAACCAAGAAAGACGCCGCAACAAAGCCGGTCCATGACCACCGTTCAGGCCATCAACGATGCTACTGTTCAGGTCTTGCTGAAGGCTGGCCAGGAGCGACTAACGACCGTCCGGGTTGCAGAACGTGCCGGGGTATCGGTCGGAACGCTTTACCAGTACTTCCCAAACAAGCAATCATTATTGTTTGCGGTACTCGAACAACACATGGATAGAGTCACGCGTGCCGTCGAAGAGGTCTGCGCACGAAACCACTTTGAACCGCTAGAGATTATGGTCACAGAACTGGTGAACCGTTTTGTCCATGAAAAGCTCACAGATCGGGACACTTCGGTCGCACTCTATCGCATCGCCGCAGAACCGGGAGGCAGCTTGATCGTCGATCGGATTCGGCGGCGCTACGAAGACGCGATGCTGGCGATGTTCCAGACAGCGCGAATGCCAGCTTCAGCGGACCTCAAATACATGACGCATATGATCTTCCTGACGTTGGCAGGTACGATTCGTGGTCACCTGGAAACCAGTCCTTCGCCAAGAGCCGTCCGCCAATTGAGAGAACATCTTGCCAAGCTCATCCTTGCGTATTGCGAAACTCTCTCTAAAGCCAACTCAGAGCAGCTCCCTTGAGACCTTGCGGCCTCTTTTCGGTCCTCAATCGATAGATACACCAGATCGATGTCTACCGAAGACGAGGCAGATCGAGAACGAAAAAATTGATTGCTGTTCCGCCCTTGAGCGCAAGCAAGTCTCGGTCGCCACGTAGGGCAATAGCTTGTTAGTTAGCGCAGCTTCTTTTAAGTTCAAGTAGCCACCGTCGAGGGTGTGGGGAAGTGGGAAGCACACTCCGCTTTCCACTTCTCCATATCCTGTTTTGATCTCGTAATGCCACGTCTCTGGAGAGGGCGATTGGTATTCAATTTCGCGCTTGACCGGTAGCTCCAGGCGTTGGAGGTCAATGGCGCTTGAGCGTCTAGCTTGCTGAGGATGCCGTTCGTATATGTTGCTGGGAGCGTCATAGGTATCCCATCTGCTCAGCGAGCTGCTGGGCTCGTACACCAAGAACGGCATGGAATGGGAGTTCTCCGCGTGCTTGCCTTCTGCTTACGGTAATAATGTTTCCGCTATGTGTTCGTAGCGACAGAGGAACGACTGCTTTTCTCAAGCAGATTTATCTTGTCGCTCGTCAATCAAACCAAGGTGGCTCGTTCGATTATCTTCTGCTCATCATTATTCACTTCCCGCCGGATGACGGCAGATGTGCTGGTTTAGAAAAGCGAATGTCGGCCTTGATAGAATCAGGCTGAGTGGGTGATCACCGGGCGTGTCCTCAAGGAGGGATGGATTAATGGGCTCTTCCCCGCTGCAAGCGAATCTAGATGCTCAGATAGTTCGCCTGGATCACTTCATCTCGCTTCTACAGAGCATTTCCGAGGCCTCGGCTGTTCCACACGATGCTTCAATGCGGGGCACCCTCTTGCATGCTTCGGTCATCAAGGTGATCAATTCGGGGATGGCGGTTCGAGTGCTGGCAGACGCTGAATGTGTCGAGGAGATTCTTTCGATTGGCCGGACCATGGTTGAGGTCTCTATCAATGCGGTCTACCTGCAACACGCCTCACCACGCGAGTTGGAACGCTTCCTGCACTTCCACCCGGAGTCCGCAGCCAAGCACGTAACCATGCTGCCTTCGCCCACGGAAGCGCCCGAGCCGGAGAATGTCGTATCCAGGCTTGGCAAGAAGATCATGCGAAGTCTACCCACTTTGCTTTCAAAACGCGTGGATACCTCATGGAGCAGCCGCTCGCTGCTGGAGCGCGCAGCGATTGCGGACGAAGCGAGCAATATTCCCGTCATGAGTCTTCTGGTTCGCCGGTGTTATCCGCGCGGCCATGCAGCCATGCTGGGAGCAGTTGACTCGCTCGGTTACTTCATAGCCGCTCTTCATGGAACCGGCGATGCCAGTCACGAAAGCCGCATGGTGGCGCTGACGGAGGCCCTCTTTGGGGTCAATCTATGCCTTTTCACGCTGGCGTTCTATTTGAGCGCGTTTTTTCGTCTCAACATGGACGGGGCGATCGAGCAGGCGGCGCATGCGGAGCCGCCGAGCGCCCACAGGCCGACCCTCCGCTGAGACTCCAGCTGGTAAGATCCCTCCAACGCTCACCGTAAGTTCTTGCCGGGCTTTTCCCACGCGTCTAACGTACCGCCTTGGGCGCGGGTAGAACCGTCAAGACCACCTGAATTGCACTTGTCGCATAGTTGCCGCTATCTTGCGGGGAGAAGACCGCAGTCAGGGTGTGGGTTCCAACCGGCAGGAGCGTTCCTGCAGTGGGTAAGAAGTGAAAGCGGCCGGCCACGCTGGAAGAGGGATCGAGCTGAGTCCCGGTGAGCGGTTGTGACGAGAAAATGGGTTTTGGAGTCTTCCACCCCAACACTGGTGTCGCCTGATTGACGGTGAACGTGACGCTCGCCTGGTTGGTTGTGTAATGGACCAGGTCACTTGGGGTAAACGTCACTTGGAGAAGGTGACTGCCCGCCGCCAGTACCGTTCCCGCAACTGGATGGTAGGTGAAGCTGCCCGGAACAGAGGCAGTCGCATTGAGCTCCGAACCATTGAGAGCCATGCCATACGGAACAGCCGTGGGAGGAGACCAGTGGATTGATGGAGTGGCCGCTACTCCCTTGGTTATCGTCACCTGCGCTGTGGAGCTGGTCGCCTGGTAGTTGGATGGATCGTTCGGCTGGAACGCTACGCTTAGCGTGGCCGTGCCTGCCGGCAGATAGGTTCCCGCAGAAGGCGTGTAGGTGAAGATTCCCGGAACGTTGGAGGTTGCGTTCAACTGCGCAGCGCCGAGAGGATCGAAGGTGGAAAGCGAAACCGGGGACGGCCATGCGAGAACGGGCGTCGCCTTAACGACGGTGATCGCGACCGAAGCCGTCGCGGAGGTGTAGTCCTTCGTATCGGTTGGGGTAAAGGTAGCAAGAAGCGTGGTTGTCCCGACCGGCAGAAACGTGCCGAGCGCTGGATTGTAGGTAAAGGCGCCCAGGGTGCTCGCCGTCGCGTTCAACTGGCTGTTGGAGAGGGGTGTTCCGTAAGAGATGCTGCTGGGGGCAGACCAGTTGATGACAGGGACTGTCTGAGCCGGCGCAGTGGGGCCACCCGCCGCCTGGTAGATCGAGATCAGAGTCGGGTCATTCGCCTGCCAGTAATCTGCATGACCCATCAGGATGTCGCCGTTCTTGACGGACTGTGTGAGCTGCGGCAGATTCGCGGCCAGCATCGAGGCGGAGACATCATTGACAAGATTCACGCCGAATGCCTTGGGATATACGTTGTAAACGGCCGCGGGAGTGCCTAGATCTGTGTGAAAGAGGAATGAATAGAAGGGCGCGCTGTATGCATAATAACGCGCGGTGCGCTCCTCCGGAAGGAACAGGAAGCCGGGCAGATCGGTGATCAATTGCTGAAAGATGGGCGGGGAAAGCGTGCCGCCGTTGATGTCGACCACCGAGTCCACATAAAACAAAGTAGTTCCCCATCGCGTGTTGGCATAGCGCGCCTTGTTCTCCAGGTTCGCGATGATGGCAGCGTTGGTGCTGAGGAAGGTCTGGCTGGCCTTGCCGTTGGAAGCGAGCGTAAAGACCTGCGGACGCAGACAGACGCCTGTCCGGAGACCGCCGGCAGACAGAATGCTGAAGTAGGCATCATCGAGCTTTCGCCCCGCAAACGGGGAGGTCGCGTCGGAGATGATGCTCTCCATCTCCGGGGCCACGAATGCGATCTGATCGGGAGAGCAGACGTAGCTGGTGCTCTGCGGAAACTGTTCCCCTTCAATATCCCAGGTAATAACACCTTGACCGTTCATCGCCTGCGCATTCGTCACCTCATTGGCGGCCTGCGTGAGCATGCGGTGCTGAAAAGCCAAAAGTCCGGAGGGAGTCGTCACGTCCACCGAAGGATCGTTGAAGTAGCGCCTTGGATTAGTGAGAAATCCTCCCGGCTGGTTGGTACCACCGGAGGCGTTGGGGGAGCTTGCCAGATAGGCTGTTCCAATGATCCGTTTATCCGTCCATGTCATCTGAGAGGGATAGGTCTGGGCAAAGCTGGTATAAGCGTCAGTGGCCGGCGCAGCGCTTCCCTTCGGGGTGAAGCGGAATGAAACCATATAGCTGAAGCTCAGCCCCGGGGCAACAGGCCTGTCCTGCTGTGGGAGAAAGGAAGGCAAACCATCCGGCGAGGTGCCGGAAAGGACGGGGCTGTAGGTGTTCGTGCCGGCCGTCTTCCAGCCGCCATAGAGCGGCTGAGTCTCATCCGGGATAACGCTGGTGACAATGCCCGTACCAAAGTCGGCGGCACTGACGCCTGGCTGGAGGGTGGTAATGACAAATTGGTTGTAGCCGCTGAAGCCCGCGGGATCGATTGGAAAGTGCAATGCGAAAGGATAGATCTCCGCGCCATCGAAAGTGACTCCCGATGTGGGATTATTCGTCTCCGTCACGTTGAGGTTCAGCGTGTCGCCCTGCTGTAAAAACTGAACCGCTATGGTTCCCCAATCAAAGGTGTAGGTCTCCGTCTTTGAACTCGGATTCCAAGTCTCCCCACTGTTGTTTTCACCCCATTCAGTCTGCGGGTCGGTCGATAGGGCTCCGGTCGAGTTGGTTGCTTTCATGTGCCAGATATGAAACGCATCCGCGGGATTGGCTCCCACGTCTTCCAGCACAACTCCCTGATAAGACAGTGTTTGAAGGCCTTTTGCGCCGTAGGTGACCTGTAGAGCCTGTGACCAGGAAGAAGCGGCATTCAGTACCATGAAGGAGGAGACCAACGTGGCGGAGAGTTTTATGCGGGAGAGCGCACGGAAGGCGACAGGAAGAGTGGAAGGCATAAGACTCCAAAAAAGCGTCAGCACTCGCTGACCGAGGCTTCCGTAGAGTCTGCCGCAGTCTCTTACGGATTTACTATCCCCAGAGGTGCGGCCTGCGTACATACTTCGTTGCATTCTAATCCGGGAGTGCGGACAGAAGATGCGCATGAACGATAAACCGTCGCGGCGCCGATCCCACATAATAAAACGGGTAACAGGTGACGAGCGTCAGCTCCGGTCGAGACTGGATATCGAGAACCTCAACGGCGTCCGGCTGAACGACTTCGGTGGAGTCCACAAGGTAGTGGTACGCTCCGGAGCGATTGCTGATCCGTATGTCCATGCCACGACGAATGTCTTTGAGAGGACGAAAGTAGGTGTCGCGGTGGCCTGCGAGGCCCATGGTCCCGAGTCCGCCGGGATTCGCCGTTCCCGGAATGTGACCAATCCCATCCCGCAGACTTTTTGTTTCATAGTCAGACAGGATAGGAACCGAGAGTTTAAGAGCCCGGATCTCCATCCGGCCGATCACCTCACCATCGCGCAATGAAGCTTCGCCCGGCGTCTCATTGCTGCGTTGTGGAAATGGAGATGCCGCTGAAGCACTGAAGGCCTCAGCGGCATGCTCTTTCGCCCTTGCACGAACAGCAGATACCGAAAAGTAAACGGTAGAGACAAAGACGAACAGCAGTAATACCCTCTCAGCCGATAGCAAAAGCCGCCGAGATCGGGGGATCATCCTCCCGTTATGACGAACGGTCATGGAGCAGCCGCATGCGGATCAGCATTGCCGCGAAAAGGGCCGCAAAGGCAGCTAGAACCAACATCGGAAGCGAACTCGCCGTGTGTGGCAATGCCGCCATGGCTGGATGTTTTCTCGGAGCAGAGGAGGCCGGCGCGGGAGTGGTTGTCCGTGACTCGGCCACACGCCGTTGCGCTGAGATCCGAGGTGGATCAGGAATGGAGTTCGAGGCAACCTGCACGGACTGGCTCTGGGCGGGTGGCTGGTACGCCTGCGCAAGGATTGCCGGTGTTTTCCCGTCCGGGGAAGCTGTTGTCAGCGACAACATCCAAAGGTGAACCATCTGCAGGTCTTCCGAATTCATGTGCGGAAGAGTGGGACGGCCTTCCGAATCGGGATCGACTGCAAGAACCTTTCCCTCGTTCGCTTTTGCGAGCACGGCTGCTTCAGCCTTTGGGTAGACGAACTCCACCGTATAACCCGATGGGAACTTGAAGCCCCTCAGCGCAGCAGCGCCGTTCAGCTTTGTGTGCCAGATAATGGGGCCGGTCGTCGCTCCGCTGGAGAGTGCAGGGCCAGGAACCGCGAGGAAGACGGTGTGTATCTTGCCGGTCGAATCCTCAATACGGACGATCATCCGGTCCGTGAGGTGATCCAACACCTTGACGGAGTAGGTTCCCGGCTTAAGTGTCTCTCCGGGTATTTGAGTAGCCTTCGCGAAGGTGACTGTGGAGGTGTTCGCCGTATCGATGGGAGTGGCAGACAACGGTCGAGTGGTAAAGATCCCGATAAGTAGGGCGACAACAGCAAAGACGGAACGCCTCATAAAGCCTCCATAATCCACAAGTGTACGTCTGGAAATAGGATGCGATAATCCGGATTTGGGAAGCACAGAAGGTCTAAACGACTCGAAACGATGAAAAGTATGTTGTTATTCGCATTTCAGGCCTAGATGCCTTCTCCAAAGACCATTTTGGGAATAAGATCATGTGTGAGCAAAGTATGCTCGTTGCTGATATGTCTTCTGAACCAGGCTGTGTGCCTTTGTTGTTCTTGTAATTAGAACCACTTGGACCCACGAAGTTTGTCCGCCGGATACTCTTCCCACGGCTTCTCGCTCTTTCCTGTAAAGGCATGCTGCACTTCTATTCAGGGATCGGATAAACGCAGATGATGGTCGTTCCCGAATGTCTACCGAAGTCCGCGACAGCGAGAAATCCTTCTTACTATTATCTTCCTCGCAACGTAAGTAGCCGGTTCGGAGTGCGCCTGCGTGAACTGCGCAAACAACACAACCTCACTCAATTGCAGATGGCGGTTCATTTTGGAATCGACCGTACCTTTATCTCCGATGTGGAGAGAGGACGTAAGTCGATCTCACTTCCCACGCTGGAAATCATGGCACTTGGTCTAAAGATGACCTTGTCCGAACTCCTGAGAGACATTTGAGGACGCCGTGCTTCACCCCCATCCGGAATCGCGCTTGCTCTGACACCCGAGACTGGGTGTACACTTGCATGAAGGGGCTTTGGCTTGGAGGAATGTTTGTCTTATGCCCTCCGTCTTTTAGCGTGCCCCGTACGCCGCAGACGGCACACCTGCAAATCGACTATGGCCCGCAAGGGATGCAGCGTCTTTCCTTCGCCGGACAGGTGCTCCTGGATACCGCTCACGCGCCGGACGCCGCCTTCCACATCTGGCACATGAGTCTGACCGATTCCTCGGGTTTACCGAAGAAGGGCGCCGAGTTCGGCTGGGGAGAGAACAACCGGGGACGTACTTGGGATGCGACAACGCGAAGCTGGATCTACACCTTCATATGGGGCGAGATACGGACTCAATACGTCCAGCATGGCGATACCCTGGATGTTCTAACGACCGTCTCGAACCGGGCCACCTCTGGGGCGACCTTTCGCGGGGCTACGATCTATCCCCTGACGCTTTCGGATGCAGGGCAATCTAAGCCAGCTTCAGCCGTTGCGTCTCAGTGGGTAGATGGGGTGAACGAACCGGACGTGATCACGGCCATGCTCGGGAGGACGCAGACCGTTCTATCGTCCGTCGAGGCGAAGCAGCCACTGTGGCTTGGCTCGCAGCCCACAAAGGCCGGCGGAGTGGCGATGATCGTAAGTAGCGCCCTTCCTGATGGCGTACAAGCCGCTGAAGGAACCGCGAACGGCCTGGCTGTCCCCCCTGGACAGAGCGCCTCAACCCACATTCTTTTTCGTTTCGCGGCTGCGGGGAGCGACCCTTCACGTGCCGCTCCGGAGGCATACACCGCATTTCGGGCCAGGTGGCCGCAGCGGCTGAACTGGCCGGATCGGCGGGCGATCGGCACCGTATACCTGGCTAGCGCGGGTTCGGGAGATGCGTCGCACCGCGCCGGCACATCCATGGATCCGAGGCGTTTTCTTGCGGCTGCGGATGTCGACTTGAGGGGTCCCGTGGGACTCCAGCAATTCCAGGCGGGAGTGCTGGGGGAAGCTGAAACGATCGTGCAGAATCTCCGAAAGATGAACGGACAGGGCGCGATCACATGGGATATTGAGGGTCAGGAGTACCCCCCGAACACCAGCTATGTCTGTTCACCGGAGCAGATTGCCGTCGCAGCCCCGGAGATGGAGACGGTCATCGCAGATGCGCAATCCAAATACGCGGGCCTCAAGCTGGATGACGCTTACTTCAAAATCATACGGTCCGCAGGCTTTCGCGTCGGCGTATGTGTACGGCCGCAGCGCTTCGCTATTCGGCCCGACGGTACGGCGAATCAGACCATCCTACCGGACGCACAGGCGGTTCAGGAACTGATACGCAAGATGAGGTATGCGCATGATCGCTGGGGAGCCACATTGTTCTACCTGGACTCGACGGTCCGAGCAGATGGATCGCCTATGAGTTCGGAGTCGCTGGAGACGGCCGCGGCCGCCCTGCCTGATTCCCTGCTGATCCCTGAGCACTCCAGCGAACGGAGCTTTCGGGCTGTGGCGGCGTTTGCTACCTTCCTGTTTCACGGTGACCTGGGAACATCCAGGGATGTGCGAGCGGTGTACCCAAGGGCGTTCTCCGCAAATCTGGTCAACGATGCGAATCCTCTCGCCCTGGCGGCTGATCGCCAGCGGTTAGTGGACGCTGTCCGTTCGGGCGATATACTTATGATGCACGCCGACTACTGGCAGGCCAATGACTCTGCGATCGTGTCCATCTACCAGGAAGCCAAGCGCAAGCAATAAAGACAAGTTCGTTACGCGCAAAGGCGGGCAAGCTCACGCTGCGTTCTGAGCTGACGCTGAAACAGCCTGGGGTTGAAGAAGCTCCGGCCTCTGCTGCAGCGAGGTTTGAAGCCGGTAGACCACGTTCATCACAATGCGCGGAGTGCAAGCCTCGCCGGTGCGGGACAATGAGACACACGTCTGCTGGCCCAGATCCAGCTGGATGTTACAGTGAGGTCCGCTGCTGGACGCGATGAACTCTTGATAGAAAGACCGTCCCTCGGCATCAATCTTCGCAGAGACGAAGTTCAGCTCACAGCAAGCCTCGCACACGATGCTCCACCACGCATCCAAGGACTCTGCCTGGGCCAGCAGAACCTCAAGCTCCTGCAGGTAAATCTCATCTTGGATCGCCTTCAGCATGGAAGAGCCTGAGAGCATTCTGCGTGCCGCGCTGAACTCGACGTATCCAAGGCGGTTGATGCAAAAGAGCACCATGCCGCAGAAGGTGCAGAGGATCGCCCAATGAACACCGCCGGGGGAGACGCTCGCGATGATCGCGAGAAACGCACTCAATCCGCAAAAACCATAGAGCAACAAGGCTGCTCGTCGGGTGGAGAAGCCCAGCCCGAGCACCATGTGGTGAATATGACCGCGATCAGCCTGAAAGATGGACACACGGCGCAGAAAGCGGCGCAGGATAGCGACGCACACATCCAGCAGAGGCAGCGCGAGGGCCATTAGCGGTGCGAGCATACCCAACAGCGTGCCGGCTCGCTGGCTCCAGATCAGCCCAAAGCAACCAAGCACGAAGCCAATGCTGAGGGAGCCGCAATCCCCCAGAAAGACAGAGGCAGGTGAAAAGTTATAGCGTAAGAAGGCAATTAAGCACCCGGCGAGCGGAACCGTCGCAAGAGCAAGTCCCATGTTGCCTCCCAGAAGCGCCACCATCAGGGTTGTGAGCGTAGCCAAGAGGCCAACTCCGGTGGCGAGACCGTCCATGCCATCGATCAGGTTCACTGCGTTTGTGCAGGCGATCAACCAGACAACGCTAAGTAAGAAAGACACGGATGGATGAGTCGGCAGCAAGGCAAGACGCGCGCCAAACCAGACGGCAAAGACGGACGCAAGAAGTTGCCCGAGCAGCTTCTGCAACGGCTTCAGGCCTTTGAGATCATCGTAAAGGCCGGTTGCAAACATCAGCGTGGCGGCTGGAATAAGTCCCAGGAAGACATGCTCATGCTGAATGTAGAGCTTGCCCTTCATCGGGTTCAGGAGCAGGACGAAGACGAGAGCGCCACCAAACGAGAGCGCAATCGGAATGCCACCAATCCTCGGCACTGCTCGAAGGTGAAACTTTCTTCCACCGTCTGGCTGGTCGACCCAGCCACGGTTCAAAAAGAAGTCTCGACACACGGGTGTGAGTATGAGGCAAAGCAGAAAAGCGGACGATCCAAGTAGAAACAATGCAGTCATGACGAGCTTCCTCGCGTGTAGAAAATAGCGGAACTACCCTCAAGGCGAGCGGCCTTTGATGCGTTATCTGAAGCCTTCACGGAGGGCATGGCCGCGTCACCCTTAAAGGTCCGCAGCCTTACAAAGGAGGCAGGATTGCCGGCGTATATCTGGCGGTCTGGTACTTTGCCGGAGATCACCGAGCCTGCAGCGGCAATCGAACAAACACCCAGGTAGGCACCGGGCGTAAGGATGGCCTTCGCACCCACCCATCCACCGTCCTCCACGGTGATGGGGCTGACCCGCAGCCCAAAGTGAGGGTCAGACCAATCGTGATTTCCGGTGCAAAGGTAAGCCCCCTGCGAGACACAGACGTTTGCGCCAAGCCGAACGGTGGCCAGGTTGTCGATCCAGACATACTCGCCCACCCAGCAGTGATCACCGATCTTCAGGTGCCATGGATATTTCACCTCTAGAGAGGGCTTGAGGACAACGCCCTGACCGATGGTTGCGCCGAACCAGCGAAGCAGCCATACTCGCATCGCGGAGGAAGGAATCCATGCTGAGCGTAAGAGGGGTTTACCTAAGAGGAACCACGCCGTACGCTTCAGGCGGGTGCCTCCCGGATCAAACCAAGAGTTGTCATAAAGAGCGAGTTGAACTGGATTTTTCATAAGCCGTTACTCGTGGAGCAGCCGTACCAGCCGCGGCTCCGTGCCGTCCTGGATCCAGGCGTATACCTCCGCCATCTGGCGCGCGACCTTCGGCCAGGTATAGCGGTCCTGAATCAGTTCAGCTCCGCGACATCCAAGGACGTGATTTTCCGCGGGGTTGTTACTGAGCAATTCTTGAAGCGCCTTTACAAGCGAGTCACCGCTCACTGAAACCTGCCAGCCGCACCTGTTTTCTTCCACCTCCGGCATGTTGCAGGCGTCGGTCACAATGACCGGCAGCCCCATCCCCAGAGCTTCCAGCACGGAGACACTAAGTCCTTCTGAGTAGGAAGGAAGAATGAAGCACTCGGCAGCGCTTAGAGCGCTCCACTTTTCTTCTCCGCGCAGCATGCCGGCAAATGTGATCGCACCCTGTAGCTGCTCCCTCCGGATCACCGTCTTCAGGCGGGCTCGCGTGCCTTCAAAATCAGGGCCCGCGACAACCAAATGAGCATCCGGCCAGCTCGCAGCGATAGAGCGCCAGCTTTCAATCAGCCGATCCAATCCCTTCTTCGGGTGCAGCCTGGCAAGAAATAGCAGGATCCGCTTACCGCGCAGTTCCGGAAAGCGGTTGAAGAACAACTCGGCATTCGAGTGCGCAGGCAGGTTTACTCCGTTTGGAATTACGGCAATCGGTGAATGTGCGCCGAACACACGGTACTGGATGGCCTCATTGCGAGTCAGCGCATGCAGACACGCAGCCTCCCGGACATTCCTATGTTCGATCAAACGGCTGTAAAGCAGCTTCTTGAGATGCGCAGAGCGGAGAGCCCAGGGCTCCAGCATGCCATGCGCTGAGAGGACGTACGGGATGCGCAGTTCCCTGCAGGTCCGCGCCGCAGCCGCTGTGCTGCTCTCCCAAAGACCATGGATGTGAACACCATCCGCGCCACGAAGCACCTGCGAAAAGCGGCGCCGCACCTCGCCTGACATCCATTGCCGCCGTGACAACGGCCAGAAACCGACGTCACTCGCCGGAAGCTCAAGGGGAACGGCGGCTTCGCCGTCAGCGCAAAACGCTTCCAGCGTGATTCGTGCTTCAGTCACATGTGCGAGTGCTCCACTCAGTGCTGGAACCGCGGAGCTCAAGCCGCCGTATTTGGGATCCGTGTGTGACACAACTTCCACCCAGCGGCCGGAGAGCAAGGCGTGAGGAGCATCTGGTTTAAACCTGCTGACGAGTGCACTCATCCGCAAGAGTCCTCTAGCTGCGTAGCAGGTCTCCCACTTCGCGCGGCGTCCGCGATCGAACGAACCGAGCCACCAAAATTAGCGGGAGAGAAGCGATCGATGATCTCCGCAGAGGCAACAGCCATGCTCTGTCTTTGTTCCTGTGAGAGCGAGGCGATGCGATGAAGGAGACCCGTAAGCGCCGCGGCGTTGGAAGGCTCGAACAGAAATCCATTAGTGCCGGGCTGAACCAGATCAGGAGCGCAGCCGCAGCGATCCGACACAAGCACAGGAAGCCCGGCCGCCATCGCTTCATTGACCACCAGGCCCCATGGCTCCCGCGTGCTCGGCAAAACAAAACAACCGGCCGCGGCATAGAACGGGAGCAGCTCACCGGACGAGCGCAGGCCCGGAAACGAAACGTCGAAGGCGTACTCTGACTCTTTCGCCTGCTTTCGGAGCCGGTCGGCCTCCGGTCCATCGCCTACCAAAATCAGGGGCCAATTGCCTCCTTCCCCGCGATAGGCAATCCAGCTCGCGATCAGGGTTGCCACATTCTTCTCCTCGGCCAGCCTGCCGACGTAGAGAAACGCAGCAGGTTTTGATGGCGAAGAGCCAACCGGTCCGCGGCCTTTACGAAGAATCCGAGTTCCGTCCCGGAAAAATGCGTTATTGACCACATCGTAGTAAGCGGTGATTCGATCCTCTGGAAACCCGAGCGCTTTCAGATACTCGACGTGCCGCCGGCCGCCCACGACCGCTTGGTCGAAAAGACCTCGTATCACAAGCGACTTCACCCCCTCTCGCCATCCCACACGGACGTGGTCGGTGGCCGTCGTCTCCGTCATCAATACGCTTTGCGCTCCGTGGATACGGGCCCAGATGGCTGCGGCAACTGCCGGGAGCGTGTAGTAGCCGGGCACAAGCACCACCTCTGGCTTCAGCTTCGAGAGCTTGCGCCAGAGTCGGAGGGCGAGTTCTACTTTGTTCACATCGGCCCAGCTCTTCTGGGGCATGAGTGTTTCGATAGCCTGATCTTCCGGCAGCGGCTCTCGGAACTTCAAGCCGGCATGCACCCCTATGCCGCCAACCAACTCGATTCCGGCGACCTGACCCGCAAGCGCGCCGGAAAGACCCGCAAAACGCGCGACGTGGTACGGGTACCAATCGATCCAGATCACTGCCACGCGGCACGTGCCGTGGCTGCTTCCACTCGTTCTCATCATGGAAGCTGCTCCACTGATCGCGATCCTTGAAATGCACCCTCTTTGGAAACCGTTCGGCTTTGCATGCGGAGCAAGTCGCCCGGCGCAAAAAAGCGTGCGGGCATCCGTCGGGATGCCGAATCGCTCAGAGCCCATCGCCACACAAGCCAGCAAGGAAGAGAAAGCTCAAGAGACCGGTATATCACCGCTTCGCCCGTTTGCATGACCAGATAAATGGAAAGCGCAGAGAAGATGACGTACTGGGTCGTCCAGGGCCCACCCTCCGTGACAGCACGTCGCCACACATAGCCGTAACCCCATCCCGCCAGGCCCATCAACAAAATGGCGAACCACCATACTTCGATGAAGAAGTCGGAGATGATTCCAGGCGCTGATCCCACCGCACCTACCCAGCCCAAAGCGTCGCCGAAACCTTCTCCCGTGCCTGCATTGTGTAGCAACTCGGGCACGCCGAAGTCCTCATACTTTGTCGGCCAGATGGCGCTGGGGATCGGCCGGACAAGGAGTTGCGCGAGGTAACGCCGCATCCAGAAGTAGTGATTGCGGCGCTCGGCTGCGATCACGCTTCCGGAACCATAGATATATTCATTGCCGCTATCCGACTTTTCCACCACGTTGGACACGTCGGCCTTCACGTCGAAGCTCGAGCCCAGGTAAAGCTGCGATCGGTTTGTCACTAGAAACAGCACGAACCAACCCAGCAGCAGTCCAAGCGCCGCGGTCAGCAGCAGCGGCGGACGCTTCGAACGGTTGAAATACCAGCCCATCAGCAAGACCACGGCCAGGTTGAAGGTTGGACCGCGCCGTCCCATCAGCAGCGCACTCGTCAGCCATGGAGTCCCAAAGAGCACCGCCAGGCAGATCCCGATGCCGCGCGGTCCCCCGGCAGAGAGCGAGGTCACAATGAGTAACAACGAGACGAGCAGCAGCATGGCCCCATCCCGGACATAGCCGCTATCGTCAACGCCGCCGGAATAGGACGTGCTGAACGCCGCTAGCAGACCTCCCACGTTGATGATGGT
>CAXTRZ010000026.1:0-12597 GCA_964246715.1 uncultured Acidobacteriaceae bacterium
GATTGGACGGTTTCGTATTCGGCGCGGGCTTCCGGGTACTTATGCTGCTGGTAGAAGGAAAAGCCGAGTTCACGATGAGCATCGCGGGAACGGGGGAATTTTTCAGCGACTTTCTGCAGGTCGGCGATGGCCTGATCGACCTGGCCTTCGTTGCGTTCGACGAGGGCGCGGTAGTAGAGGGCGCGGGCGTTGTCCTTCTCGATGGCGAGGGATTTTTCGATGTACGGCATGGCGTCATCGTACTTTTCCCACTGAAGGTAGGTAAGGCCGATGTTGGTCTGGACGTCGGAGTAGTCCGGACGGAGCCTGGCAACGCGCTCAAAGGCGGCGACGCTGGCGGCATACTGCTGGGCATCAAGGAGGGCGATGCCGTAGTTGTTCCAACGCATCCATGCCGGATTTTCATTGGGTAAGGGCTTGATGGCGGGGTTGTCGCCGACGTTGAAGGTGCGCGTAGTGGTGACCATGTCCACGATGGGCTGGGTGTAATGCTGGCCCTGCGGAATGCTCATGCCAAAGTCGATGAAGTGCTGGTCAAAGCGGCGGTAACGGACGGAGGCGGAGACGGTGACGGGGCCGGCGGACGTCGTTTTGGGCATGGTGAAGGCATAGCGCACCAGTTGGGAGCGGCCGGACTGAATGGTGTTGTTGTAGGCGACGACGCGGTTGTTCCAGACCTGGTGGAGGTCATTGGTACCGCCGTTCTTGTTGATAAGGCGATTGGTGAAGCTGTGCGCGGCGGGGTCGAGTTCGCCGTCCGGGCGGATAAAGCCGCTCTCCGAGAGGATCTTGCCGGTAGAGTCCCTGACGGTGAAGGCGACCCAGGATTCATACATGTCACGCTGCTCCGGTACGTGCGAGTGGGCCGCGCCCTTGTTCTGAATGACGACGGAGACGGTGACACGCTGGCCGGCGGCGAGGCTGAAGGGCTGGGTGCCCAAGGGCGCGATGAGCTTCTGCTGGGCTGGACCTGCGGTTGAGTCTGGGTCAGGCTCCAACGCGAAGAGGTCCACATTGAAGACGGCGTTCTGCAGGAAGGCTGCGACCCTCTTTCCTTGCTCGTCATAGTGATAGATGACGGGAATGAGGGTGTTCGCGCCGAGCCAGCGATGGGAGGCGAGCTGGCCTTTCTTGGCGCCGAAGTCGACGGCCTTGCCGAGATCCTCACGCTGCATATGGCAGGTCTGGCAGGTGGAGACGACGTCCTTGCGGTAAAAGGGCAGCGGGGATTGCCTGGCGAAGGAGCTGTTCTGCCACTCGTCGTACAGCGAGATGGCACGCTGCCACTTATAGCCGTTGAGCGTTTGGGGAAGGGCGGCCTTGTGGCAGGCGGAGCAGAACTCCGAGGTGCGATAGAGCGGCTTCATGACCGCGGCGGAGTGGCGGTCTAAGTGCGCATAAATTTCAGCATCTGAAACAGGCTTATGGATGGGCTTGCCGGCTTCATCGACGAGCACGGCGGGCTCCGCGAGGACGAAGCTGCCGGTGCCGCGGGTGTCCACGGACTTGATGGAGTGGCAGACCATGCAGGTGACGCCGTCCTGGTCATACGGCCGTTTACGCGGGGCGCCTTCCGTGATGGCGCCGGCGGCGACAGCGACGGGATCGTGGCAGCCTTCACAGTGACGCGAGAAGTTGATACCTTTCTCCGCGTTGAGCAGGTTGACGTTGCGGAGGTAATACGGCACGCGGTTGGAGTTGGAGTGGACGGACTGGCGCCACTGCGCATGGGCTTCCTGATGGCAGTGACCGCAGTACTGCGCGGTGGGGAAGAGCTTGGGGTCGATGAACTGGCCGGTCTCCGTCTGCATGTTTGTGGGCAGAAACTTCTTATCCGCAGAGTCAAAGCGGTTGGTGTAGTCCTTGGAGGCTTTGGCGTTGTAGGTCTTGCGGGCTTCGTCCTCTGCGTTTCCCTGCTGGCCGGCGTGCACGGCCACGGGCACGATGAGGGCGGCTGCGGCGATGCAGGCGGCGGCTACGAGACGGGCGAGGCGAAGACGGACTGGAAGGGAGCGCGGCATGGGGCAGACACGAGACAGACGTAACTTTGAGAGCTGATTCAATTCAGGCGAATCTTAGAGCAATGCGGAGATGGGTGTCTTCCACCCAAAGGTGGAGCCTGGGCTGGCAGGCTGCTAGTCGTGCCCGGAAGAGGCGGCGTCGTGGGCGGTCTTGGCGAGCGGAGCGCCCTTGCCTTCGGTGAGGGTCTGGATGCGGTCGATGCCTTCAGTGGTGAACTGCTCATGCAGGCCGCTGGGCCAGTCAACTTCGAGTTTCTCGATGCTGGTGGCAGCGCCGAGTCCGAAGTGAGGGCGCATGTCCGAGGTGGAGGCGAAGCTGCCGCCGGAGAAGACGTCCGCGCGCTGGCGCATGCCGTTGGCCGTGAGGTAGACCATAGCACCGATGGCGTCGCGGGGGCTCTTGGGACCGCCGATGATCTTGAAGGCGATCCAGTGATTTTTGTTGGCGTCAATGTTGCGGAGAAGCGCGGGGGCGGAGTCCAGGTTGTTGATGACGGCGTCCATGCGGCCGTCGTTGAAGAGATCTCCGACGGCGAGCCCGCGTGAGGTCATGGCCGCGGCGAGCGCGGTGCCTTCGACTGCGGGAACGGTGCTGAAGCTTTTGCCTGCTTCGTTGCGGAAGAGCAGCGGGCGCTGGGCCCAGGTGGTGCCCCAGTTGTTGGCGTCGGCGTTGCGGTAGACGTGGCCGTTGACTTCAAGGAGATCGCGCCAGCCGTCGTTGTCGTAATCGAGGAAGGCGGTGCCCCAGCCAAGGAAGGGGATGGTGCCTTCGGAGATGTGGGTTTCGTAGCTGATGTCGGTGAAGTTGGCGTCGCCGTCGTTGCGGTAGAGCGGCTTGTAGTCGTCGGAGAAGGTGGTGTTGTAGATGTCGATGAGGCCGTTGTTGCGGTCGTCGGCGACGGCGATGCCCATGGAGGCGGTCTCGCGTCCGTCTTTGTTCAGCGCGTAGCCGGAGGCGTAGCTGACGTCCTCAAAACGGCCGCCGCCCTGATTGATGTAGAGGTAGTTCGGGGTGGAGTCGTTGGCGACGAGCAGGTCCACGCGGCCGTCGTTGTTGACGTCGATGAAGACGGAGGCAAGACCGTAGTAGCCGGGCTTATCGTTGACTCCGGCGGCTTCGCTGACATCGGTGAAGGTGCCGTCGCCGTTGTTGTGGAAGAGGTGATCCTGCTCTCCGGACAGGCCGCGCGGGCCGCACATGGTTTTGATGCCGCGGTACTGGCAGAAGGCGAAGGGGATAGCGGCGTCACCGGGTTTCTGGTTGTCGGGCTGGTTCTTGAGGTCGTAGTGGACGTAGCCGGGAACGAAGAGGTCGAGTTTGCCGTCGCCGTCGTAGTCTCCCCAAGTTGCGCCGGTGGACCAGTTACCGAGGGTGACGCCGGCTTTGGCGGCGACATCGGTGAAGGTGCCGTCATGGTTGTTGCGGTACAAGCGATTTGCGCCAAAGTTGGTGACATACAGGTCCGGCCATCCGTCGTTGTCGTAGTCGCCGACGGCTACGCCGAAGCCCCAGCGATCGTTGGCGACGCCGGCCTTCGCGGCGACGTCGGTGAAGGTGCCGTCGTGGTTGTTGTGGAAGAGCGCGGCGTGAGGGGTGGCGCCTTTGCCGGCCATGGCGGACTCGGTGCTGCCGTTGACGAAGTAGATGTCCAGCCAGCCGTCGTTGTCGTAGTCGAGCAGGGCGACGCCGGAGCCAAGGGTGTCGATGATGTAGCGCTTCTCGGTTGAGCCCATGGTGTGGTGCCATGCGGTCAGGCCAGCCTTTACGGCGATGTCGTCAAAGATGCGCGGACCGGAGTTGACGGTGCCGCCAGCGGTGATGGGACGGTGGGCGGCGTCGAAGATGGGGGCAAAGACGCCGCCGGTTCCCGCGCCTCCGCGAGCGGGCGGCTGGGCGCCTTCTCCGTTACTGCCCTTTTGAGCTTCCAGTGGAGTCTGCGCACGCGAGACGATGGCGGCGAGCGAGAGCGCGAAGGCAAGCAGGATGAACGTGCGCGAGGTCAGGGTCATAGGCGAAATAAGCGGCAGGCACCGTCCGGCGAGGTCCGCTTCGGGCGGTCTGGGGCGACTGCCATCATAATCCCCGCATTGATCTTTCGCGCAGTCTCCACCCTTTGATGGAGGGCGCGCGTCCTGACATTTTCAGCGTTGTTATGCCTGTGAGAGACGGGCCAAAGAACGGATGAGTCTGCCGTGTCATAGCCCTTTTGAGACTGCCGATATAGAGGCTAGGAGCCTCGACTCATCCAAGCGAAGTGCCGCATTCCAGGTCAGTTGACCGGTCCTTTGCGTTACAGATGCATACAACTTCCGCGCGATTGGTGCGATCCCGGCGAAACGCTACTGTCAATGGCAAGCTAGGACACTTCTCTGAGCCCCTCGAAGAGCAGGACCGAGAGGTTTGAGCGGAGTTTGCGAAAGCAGACGGCTGCTTCGAACATTTTACGAAAGGACAGGATGGCTCTTCGGGTAAAAGTTCTGATCGCACTCATGCTCGCGCTTGCAGCGTGCAGTGTCAGATGGTCAGCCGGGTATCCTGGCCATACCTGGTTGCGCTTTGCTGTTTATCTCACCGCCGTGATGCTGAGCTCCGGCATGAAGGTGGCGATGCCTAAGGGCGACGGTACGGCTTCCGTCAA
Organism: uncultured Acidobacteriaceae bacterium; assembly: GCA_964246715.1. Lineage (GTDB taxonomy): Bacteria > Acidobacteriota > Terriglobia > Terriglobales > Acidobacteriaceae > Edaphobacter. The sequence continues at coordinate 4,661 of CAXTRZ010000026.1, forward strand.
CTTTCCGTTTATTCTGCTAGGCATTGTTCAGCTCTCTCCCGGACAGACGATGGCTATGGCCGCGCTCTCCGTGCTGGCGCAGTGCAGGTTCAAGGTCATCAAGTCTTTCACTCTGGTTCAGGTTGCGTTTAATGTCGCGAACACGGTGACCGCGACGGCGATGGCGTGGGCAACGTTCTCGTTCGCCAGCAAGTTCCATATGGAGCTTGCTCCGGCGCTTTCGATCGCGGCGGTGGCTTACTTCCTGGCCAATACCATTCCGGTCGCGATGGTGATTGGGTGGCTGCAGGGCGAGAGCCCGGTGCGGCTGTGGCGCAGGGAGTTTCCCTGGTATCTTCCGTTTTACCTTGTTGGCGCGATTCTGGCCGCGGCGGCCAATCTCATCAGCATCAAGGTGGGATGGACGACCTCGCTGCTACTGATCCCGGTGATTTATACGATTTACCGCGCGTATCAGACGCAGATGGCGACGATCCGGGCGCGCGAAAAACACCTGGAAGAGACCGAAGCGCTGCATCTTCGCACGATTGAAGGGCTTGCCATGGCGATTGAGGCCAAGGATCACAACACGCATGATCACCTGGTGCGGACGCGTGTGTATGTCTCTGAGATTGGCATGGCGCTGAACCTTGGCCCACTGGAGATGCAGGCTCTGCTGACTGCGTCGTTCCTGCATGACATCGGCAAGCTGGCGGTTCCGGAGTACATCATCAACAAGCCGGGTAAGCTGACGCCGGAGGAGTTCGACAAGATCAAGATTCACCCCATCGTAGGCGCGGAGATCCTGGAGCGTGTGCGCTTTCCGTATCCGGTTGTACCCATTGTGCGATCGCATCATGAGGCTTGGGATGGAAGCGGATATCCAGACGGCTTAAAGGGAGAAGAGATTCCTATCGGAGCTCGCATTCTGACGGTGGTCGATTGCTTCGATGCGCTCGCCTCCGACCGGCCGTACCGCCGGGCGATGCCAATCGAAGATGCGATGGCTTTGGTTAAGAGCAAAGCCGGATCACAGTTCGATCCAGCAGTGGTGAAGATCATGGAGGAACGTTACGTTGAATTGGAAGGCAAGGCCCGCACGCAAGGAGGCTGTATTGCGCCGCTGAACACGGACATTACGGTTCGGCGCGGACACGCGCCGGGTGCCGGATTCCAGAGGGATTCCTCTGAGAGCCAAAGCATGAGTGGCGTAGCGGCTGCAGAGATGAGCAGCGCGACCTCCAAGGAATCGCTGGCGTTGATCGCTGCGGCGGGCCATGAGGCACAGTCCATCTTTGACATGACACAGATGCTCGGCAGTTCGCTCAGATCCGATGAGACGATCTCGATCATGTCGACCCGGCTGCGCCGAATCGTTCCATTCGACTGCTTCGTGATCTACCTTATGGCCGAGGAATCGGTGGGTATTCATTACATTGATGGCGAGTGCGCGGGGCGTTTCACCACTGCCCGCATTCCCTTGGGAGAAGGACTTTCGGGATGGGTCAGTCAGAACACGAAACCAATCGTCAACGGAAATCCAACCGTGGAGCCGAATTATGTTGCCTCTGGCGATCCATCCAGGCCGCTCAGTTCCGCGCTTTCGATTCCATTAGTTGATGTGAGCGGCGAGGTCTTTGGCGCGCTGACGTTGTATTCGGCCACGACTGACGCCTTCTCTCGCGATCATCTGCGCATTTTGCTGGCGATGGAGGCTAAGCTCTCATTGACACTGAAGAGCCTACTCCGTCCGAGCAGCGAAGACGGTGAGCAGGCGCTCGACTCAGTTACTCAGCTTCCGAACTTACGGCAGATGTTCCTCCAAATAGAAGAGAAGCTGTTGACGGCAAGACGTGCTGACGATGGGTTCACCGTGGTCCTTTGCAGTTTGAACGATCTTGGGGATGTGGGTCATCTTCACGGCAGCGAGATGAGCGAGATGCTTCTGCAAAAGATTGCTGAAGGATTCCGCAAGAGCGTCATTCCCCTGGAGATGGCGGCGCGGACCGGGAGACAGGAGTTCGGCTTTGTGCTGAACGGACGAAATCAACAGAGCTCCTCCACGCAGGTGGATGCGATTGCGCAATCGGTGCGCAAGACGTGCCATGATCTTGGCCTGAATCTTGACGTAAGCGTCAGCCTTGGTACGGCCTTTTATCCCGCCGATGGCGCTACCGCTGAGGCTCTGCTCGCAAACGCGAGCCGGCGCATGCATCTTCATCAGCGCAGCCTGCAAAAGCATGGATTGAAGCGGAGCAAGCTGCACTCGCTGGAACTGGCTGCGAGCGCATGAGCTGGCCGCTCGCATTTCTGCGCAGGCTTGGACGCACCGTGATCCTTCTTATGCTGGTGGCGATGGGAACGATGCTGCTGATGCGGTTCGCTCCCGGCTACTTTTCCGATGCGCGTGAGATGGATGCGAAGTATCAGGAGAGCGCACGCAGTGAGCTGAGCGCCGAGCGCAAGGAACGCGGCTCGCTTGGCTCGATTGCACGGTGGACGCTAGGCGGCTGGCTTCACGGGGATCTGGGGCGCTCCCGGCAGTACGAAGTTCCGGTGCGGGAGTTGATTACGCCGAGGCTTGGCGTGACGGCCTCGCTGCTGGGTCGCGGCGTGACCTACGGCTGGCTGCTGGCGCTTTGTGCGGCGCTTCCGTTGAGTGCGGCGCGCAGGGACAACGTTTTCTTTGCTGCACCATTCACCCTCCTGCTGGCCGTGCCCACGGGCGTGATGGCGACGTTCTGCCTGCTGAGCGGCGTGGGCGGACCGGTGCTGGTGATGATGCTGCTTCTTGCATCGCGGGATTTCAAGTTTCTTCATCGCGCTCTTCGCGAGGCGTGGCGCGCGCCGCATTTGCTGAGTGCGCGAGCGCAGGGCCTACGGCTGCATCGACTGGCGCGGGTGCATGTGCTGCCGAACGTATGGCCGAAGATGCTGGCGCTGGCGATGTTGTCGTTTGTAACCGCTTTGAGCGCGATCATTCCCATTGAGGTCATCTTTGATGAACCGGGTTTGGGACAACTGGCGTGGTCCGCGGCGATGAACCGGGATCTTCCGGTGCTGATGGCGACGACGATGCTGATGGCTGCCGCGGTCGCGGTTGCTGGAACGTTCTCCGATCAAGCTTGCATGAAGGAGGTGGCATGAAGCCTTCGTTCGCGGCGCCGCTGCTCCTGGTACTGCTTACCGCGGCGGCAGTGATTCTACTGTGGCCGGGGACGAGCTACTCGGCGCAGGACCGCGAAGCCACAATGGCCGGGGCGTCCATGCACCATACAACGGGAACGGATCAGCTTGGCCGCGACCGTACCGTGCGCACGGCGGCCGCTTTGATGCTTGGGCTTGCGGGAGCTTCTTTGGCGTCTGCGGCTACGACAGCGATCGCAGCCATCGCTGGCATGGCGGCGGCCTTCAGCCCACGGCTTATTACCTCCTGCGCGATGCTGTTCCTGGATCTGTTTCTCACGTTGCCATGGCTGTTTCTGCTTATGATGGTGCGCTCCGGGCTTTCGCTTACCGTCTCGCCCCTGCATTCCGCAGCGGTTACGTTCGTGCTGCTGGCCGCACTGGGCTGGCCCGCTTGCGCCAAGGCGGTGTACCGAGGCGCGCTGATGCTGCGATCTTCAGAGGGAATGATTTACGGACGGGCCAGCGGCATGCGGACCGTGCAGTTGATTCGTCTACACCTGCTGCCGCATCTACGATCGCTGCTGCTGCCGCAGTTCCTGGTATGCGTGCCCGCGTTCATCGTCGCGGAGGCGAACCTCGGCACGCTTGGGCTGGGCATCACGGAGCCGCTGCCTTCCTGGGGCGCGATGCTGCAGGAGCTTGACAGCTCCGCGCTGCTTGCTCCATCGAACTGGATTTATCTTCCGTTGGCTTTATTGGTTGTTGTCTTGTTTCTGCTCGACTCACTGATCACTGAACCACTTGAGGTGTAAGTATGCTTTTGCGAATCGTTCAGGCGCTCTCGCTTTCCCTGTGTGCAGGATGTGCAGTCAGCGGCTTCGCGTGGGCTTCAGATACAGCCAAGCTGCCTGGCGAGCTCGCATGGTCGATTCGGTATGACCCCAAGACGCTCGATCCCGCCAAGGTGGATGAGCAGGCCTCCGAGATGGTGCGGTATCTCACGGGCGGCGTGCTGGTGCGGATCAATCGGCAGACGCAGCAGCCGGAGCCGGAGCTTGCTGCGAGTTGGTCTGTCTCCCCTGATGGGCGTACGCTGATCTTTCACCTGCGCGAAGGACTTCGGTTTTCTGATGGCAGCGCGCTGACTTCGCGCGATGTCGCGTGGTCGCTGCGCCGCGTGCTGACAAGCGCAGTGGCCGCGCCCGTTGCGGAGGAGTTTCTGCATCCAGAGTCGGTGACGATTGAGACGCCGGATGCGCTCACCATCAAGATCCATCTGGCGGAGCGTGTGATCGGCGCGGTCAAGATCTTTGACGAGATTGCGATGGAACCGGCTGACCGGCCCAGTGAAGGGCGCATCACCTGCGGACCTTTCGTCGTGGCGGAGTACAAGCGCGGTCAGTTTGTCCGGCTGAAGAAGAATCCCAACTACTGGCGAAGGGATGCCGCTGGCGTGCAGCTTCCGTATGCCAGCGGGGTGAGGCTGGATGTCGTGAGCAATCGCGAGCAGGAGACGACGCTGTTTCAGCGCGGCGATTACGACCTGATCGACAGCTTGTCTCCCGAATATTATGGCGTGCTTGCAAGGCGTAACGGAGCAGCAGTGCGCGACCTTGGACCGTCCCTGAATACCGAGCAGATGTGGTTCAATCAGGCGCCGGCCGCGCCTTTGCCCGAGTATGAGAAGGCGTGGTTTCAGAACCGTGGCTTTCGGGTGGCCATCTCGCAGGCGATTCATCGCGCCGATCTGGCGCGCATTGCGTACTCCGGCCATGCGACGCCGGCGGTCGGATTTATTTCGCCGGCGAATGCGGCCTGGTTCAACACCGGCCTGCAGTATCCGCATGAGGATGTCGCACAAGCGACTCGCCTGCTTGCCAACTCCGGCTTTCATCGCAGCGGGAACACGCTTTATGATGCGGGCGGGCATGCGGTTGCGTTCTCCATTCTGACGAACGCCGGCAACACGGCACGGCAGAAGATGGTGACGCTCATTCAGCAGGACCTTGGTGCGTTGGGGATTCAGGTGTCCGTCGTCACGCTTGACTTTCCCGCTTTGATCGAGCGGTTGATGCACAAGCAGGATTACGAGGCTTGTCTGCTGGGGCTGACCAACGTCGATCCCGATCCGAACACCATGATGAACCTTTGGCTGAGTTCGTCACCCAATCATCAGTGGAATCCTTCGGAGAAGACGCCCGCGACGCCCTGGGAGGCAGAGATCGATACGCAGATGAAGATTCAGGCGAGCAGCCTGAATGACCGCGAGCGCAAACGTGCTGTTGACCGGCTGCAGCAGATTGTGGCCGATCAGCAGCCGTTCATCTACCTGGTGCACCCGAACATGCTATACGCGGTGTCTCCTCAACTGAGCGGCGTGCAGCCTTCCGTCTTTCAACCTGGACTGGTTTGGAACATCGAGACCATTCGCCCCAAAGGAGTGCGGTAGTGGGCGAACCCTTGCTGCGCGTGCGGCTGCAGGCCAGCTATGGCGGCCGGGCGGTGCTCAACGATGTGAGCTTCGACCTGCAAGCGGGCGAGGTGCTGGGCCTGGTTGGCACCAGCGGGGCAGGTAAAAGCACGTTGGTGCTCGCGCTGCTGGGACTGCTCCCGTGGCGCGGCGGCGTGGTTGCCGGCGAGGTTCTGGTGGGCGGTCAGAACCTGCTGCAGATGACGGAGCGCGAGGCTCGCCGCATCCGCGGCAAGAGGATCGCGCTGGTGCCGCAGAGTCCGATGACCGCGCTGAACTCCGCGGTGTCGTTGATGCGCCACTTTGAGGAGGCCTGGCGGGCGCATGAGAGCTCCGGCAAGACCGCACTTGCGGTACGGCTGCGAGAGCTCATGACGCAGGTCCACCTTCCGCATGACAGGGAGTTTCTCTCAAGGAGGCCGGGTCAGATCAGCGTGGGCCAGGCGCAGCGTGTGTGCATCGCGTTGGCGTTGTTGCACAAACCCGCGGTGCTGGTGACGGATGAGCCAACAAGCGCGCTTGATCCAGTGACACAGGCCGAGATCGTGCTGTTGTTACGCCAGCTGAGCGTAGAGACGGGAACGACGCTGCTTTACATCTCGCATGATCTTATCTCTGTGGTGCAACTGTGCGATCGGCTTGCGGTGCTAAGCGGCGGGACTATCGTGGAATGCCTTCCGATCACTTCGATTGCTCAGGCCTTGCATCCCGCGACGCGGGCCTTGCTGGGCTCGCTCCCGATTCCGGCGGAGGTGCTGCTGCAGCATCGCTCGCTCGAAGAAACCTCACGGCAGTCGATAAGCGGCGAAGCGGTTCTATCGCGCAGCGTAGCGCAGAACGTCGCGAAGTATGAGGTCGATGACATCATTGCAACGCAATATATAACTTGAGGAGTATGGTCGGCTGACCCTCAGGATCGTAATGACTGTGTAAGGAAAAAGTTCTCCAGCTTCATGCGTGGCCCAGGGGAGAAGACACGGAACGGATTGATTCACAGGAAAGCCATAGTTGCCTACAATACGACGCTGCCGTATCAGAGCGTCTCTGTCATCATCAACGTTAGGCTGTCCCCACTGTGGCCCAGAACCTCGTCATCTCAGCGCTGAGCGACACTGTGAGTGCACAGCTGAGTACGCGGCAACCTGATAAGCAGCCTGGAGTTCCTGGGCGATCTGCCGGCGATCAACAACCCGTCGTTCGCCATGCTGAACTCGTTGGAGAGCTTCTGTGCTTTTCATGCAATAGAATCAGCTATTTACAGGTGATAGGGGGCGTCCTTCACAGGGCGAAGGATCTGTCCGATCCGCTTTGTGCGGCGGTCCTTCCACAGCCATGAGCCACCGCCACGGAATGGTTCGGCTGTGGTGAAGTGGATGGCTCAACGTTGTCGGGAACAACGATCAGATATGGTTGAGGGTGCGTCTTTATTGGAGATCTCCATTTTTAAGGGCCGTGTAACTGTTGTGGAAGGTTGAACTCTTCTTGGTGAGCCGCTTTTGTGAGGGGTAGAGGTGGAAGAGCGGCCGGCTCGCTGATATTCCATGCTCCAAAGCGCATAGATAAAGGCGTCCGCAGGAACCTTGATCTGCCGCGATGAAACCGCGGCGAGGATGAGCACCCCGGAACAGGCATAGCAGCTGTGGATGCCAGACGGCAGGGAGGCCCAGTCTAGTCTGCTCGGTGAGCTGCTGAGGCTCAATTTCGCTGCGCTCAGAATGTCCGTGATGAGGCGCTTTTTGCGCGGCGAAGTTGATGGCCGGGTGCGGATGCCGGGGATGAAGGCACTGTGAGTGGCGAACGGTGCAGTGTCAAGCCAGGAACGAACCTGGCAAGCGTTCCAATGCGGATATGTAGGACATTGCAAAGCACTGAATGAGAAGCCAGCGGCAAACGATGGAGAGTGGAGCTATTGAAATCTGGATTTAAACGTTACTAAAGTGCAGTTTGGAGAGAAAGCTGTTGTAACGTAGGAACGTTCGCGCTTTTTGCTGCGTCTTTTCTCCTATCCAGAGCACTTCTAAGAGGCGGCTTCCCCGCAATGTCCTGTTCTGTTGCCCTGCTTTTATTGTCTGGCGCAATCGGCCAAGGTGTACCCCCGATGCACGCGCAGCTCTCCCGTCCGGCGGACGCGGAGGTGAGCGGGCTGGTGACGGACCCGAGCGGCGCCGTGATTCCGGGCGCGGCGGTGGTTCTGCATCGGGAGGGGCGCGCCGATGTGACGACGACCTCCGGCCCAGCAGGAGCTTATAGCCTGGGTGTGACGGGCGGTTCTGTTCCTGGAACGGTGACGATTACGGCGAATGAGGAGGGATTTGCGCCGTACCGGAGCGGGCCGGTGGAGCTGGCGGCAGGGCGGCGC
>CAXTRZ010000026.1:12607-13354 GCA_964246715.1 uncultured Acidobacteriaceae bacterium
GAGCAGCAGGTGGAGGTCTCCGGGGACGCGATGAACTCGAGCGATCCGGCGAATAATGGGGATCAGGTGGTGCTGCGGCAGTCCGACATTGACGCGCTGCCGACGAACTCGACGCAGTTGACGCAGCAGCTGCAAGGGCTAAGCGGAGGACCATCGCCGGATATCTACGTGGATGGGTTCTCCGGTGGGACGATTCCACCGAAGGACCAGATTCGGGAGATACGGATCAACCAAAATCCGTACTCGGCGCTGAACGATACGAACCCGGTGAATGGGCAGATCCAGATCTTTACCAAGCCGGGTTCGGACAAGATTCACGGGGATCTGTTTCTCTACGGCAACGACTCCGGGTTGAACTCGCGGAATCCGTTTGCGGCGCAGACGCCGGCGTACTACTCCTATAACTCAAACGGGAGCGTGGGCGGCCCAATCAACAAGACGAGCTCCTACCGGTTCAGCTTTGGGCGGCAGAGTTACCAGACGAATGCAATTGTGGCGGCACAGGTTCTGGACACAAACCTGAACCAGGCGGCGTTCAACACGGCACTGCCGGCACCGACTACGACGACGAGGTTTTCGGCTCGGTACGACGCTTCAGTGGGCAAGAAGAGCACAGTCATTGCGAGCTACGACTACAACAAGACGGGGCAGACGAACGGCGGGGTGGGGCAGCTCTCATTGGCGAGCCAGGGGTTCGACAGCACGGGCTTGACGCAGACGCTGCGGCTGAGCAACTCGCAGATCATC
>CAXTRZ010000026.1:13364-15180 GCA_964246715.1 uncultured Acidobacteriaceae bacterium
GCCCAAGGATTGTGAACGATACGCGGTTTCAGTACACGCGGACGCGGGCGCAGCAGATGCCGGACAGCACGGCTCCAAGTGTAGTGGTGCAAGGGGCGTTCAATGGCGGCGGGAGCAATGCGGGGTCGTTCCACGACAACCTGGATCGGTATGAGTTGCAGGATTACTGGAATGCATCCGAGGGGAAGCACTACCTGACGTTTGGGGCGCGGCTACGGGCGGTGCGGGACTCGAACGAGTCGCTGGCGGGGTACAACGGACAGTTCATCTTCTCGACGCTGAGTGCGTATCAGGTTACGCAGCAGGGGCTGAAGGCGGGGCTGACGCCGGTGCAGATTCGCGCGAACGGCGGCGGGGCGAGCCAGTTCACGCTGTCGGCGGGTACTCCGGGGCTGGCGGTGACGGTGGCGGATGTGGGGGCGTTCTTCCAGGACGACTGGAAGGCTAGGCCGAACCTCACGCTGAGCGGAGGGCTGCGCTTCGAGAGCCAGACGAGCATTCACGACCATGGAGATTGGGCGCCGCGGGCGGGGTTCGCGTGGGGGCTGTTTGCGAAGAAGAATAAGCCGACCAACTACACGCTGCGCGGCGGCGCGGGAATCTTTTACCGGAGGTTTGCGTACGGGAGCGTGCTGCAGGCGGAGCGCGAAAACGGCGTGACCATGCAGCAGTATGTCATCCAGTCGCCGGACTTTTATCCGAGCGTGCCTTCGCCGTCCATGCTGGCCGCTGCTGCGCCTTCGGCGATCTACGAGATCAGCCCTCAGTTCCATGCGCCGTACTACGTTGCGACGACGCTGGCGCTCGACTGGCGGGCGGGGAGCTATGGTCAGGTTAGCGTGTTGTGGCTGACGAACCGTGGGGTTCACGTGCAGATGGAGCGAAACATCAACGCTCCGCTACCAGGGACGTACAACGTGGCTGATCCGACGAGCGGGGTGCGGCCGCTGGGCGGGATGCAGGATGTCTATCAGTATGACTCCGGTGGGTTGTTCCGATCGAATACTCTGCGCGCGGTGGTGAATCTTCATGTGAAACGGGCGTTTGTGTATGGATCGTATAACCTGCTTTCGCAGCACGCGGATACGGAGGGAAGCTTTCCGTCCAACCAGTATGATTTGAGTGTGGATGATGCAAGGACGGCCACCGATACGCGCAATACGCTAAACTTGGGCACGAGCATCACGTTGCCATTTGACTTCCAGAGCTATATCTACGTGAGCGCACAGAGCGCGGCGCCGTTCAACATCACGTTGGGCCAGGACCTGAACGGCGATGCGCAGTACAATGACCGGCCGACGTTTGCGACGGACCTAACGCGGCCAAGCGTGGTGAGGACGAGGTATGGGGTCTTCGACACAGCGCCGATTGCCGGGCAAACGACGATCCCGCGCAACTACGGTGATGGACCGAGCCAGTTTTTTGTCTACATCGGGCTGGGCCATGAGTTCAGCTTCGGGCCGGAGATCAAGCCGCCCGCGGGCGCGTCTGCGCCAAAGCTGGCGCCTGGAGCGAAGGCTCAGAAGCCGGATCGAAGGTATTCGGTGGACTTTTCCATGAACGTGGAGAACGTCTTCAATCATCAGAACCTGGCGCCGCCGGTAGGGACGATGTGAGTGCTCGGAGCTTTATGGCTTTGAGAAGTTGGTGAAATAGGTGACGGGTAGTTCGTTGATGAGGAGGTGGATGTGCCTGGGCAGGAGGACGTGGCCGTCGAGACGGGCCTGGGGTCGGGCTCGGGTCTGCTCCGGGTCTTGGTCAGGAGGGTGAGGACGAGGGATTTAGTTGGGGGTAGGTGAGGCAGAGGAGGACGGTG
>CAXTRZ010000026.1:15190-15662 GCA_964246715.1 uncultured Acidobacteriaceae bacterium
CCTGGCGCCGCCGGTAGGGACGCTGACCTCGCCATTGTTCGGGCGTTCCATTTCGCTGGCAAATGGGAGTGGATCGGGGAACCGTGAGGTGGACTTGCAGATGTACTTTCACTTTTAGTGGCGATCGCACGACGGTAAAGCGTGCCGAAGGCGTTACGAGAACGGGTTAGAGGGAAGGAGTGAGTTAGGTGGCGCGATCACCGGAGATAAGGCGAAGAAGGAAGGTGAGGAGGATGGCTCCGCCGGTGGCGATGAGGATGCTGACGATGAGGCCGTGCTCGCGGACGCCGCCGAGGCCGAGGTGGAAGGAGAGGAAGCCGCCGACCATGGCTCCTACGATTCCGACGAGCATGTCAACGAAGAAGCCGAAGCCGGAACCCTTCATGATCTTGCCGGTGAGCCAGCCTGCAATGACGCCGATGATGATCCAGGCAAAGAAGCCGTGTCCCATGAGTTTTCCCCTGTGTTTCCC
>CAXTRZ010000027.1:0-15545 GCA_964246715.1 uncultured Acidobacteriaceae bacterium
CGTTCCATCGCCGATTGTCTGCAGACGCCCTCCTGCGTCCCATGACTGCGTAACGTGGCTTCCGTCGGGATAAAAGGTGTCCGTTACATGGCCGGCGAGATCGTAGACCACACTGACTTTGGTTTCATCCTCGTCACAGTCGGATGGGAGGCAATACGATTCCTCATTCAGACGACCCATCGCATCGTAGCCGAAGCCTGTATAGGGTGGCGCTAGGTTCGAGATGCGCGAAAGTCGGCCAACCGCATTCGTAGAACCCATGGCTGGATGTCCCCCCTCATCGAATCCGTCATAGCCAAACGCAACCGGACGCGAACCATCCGAGTAGCTCTTGTACGTCAGCCGGTTCAAGGCATCGTAGCTGTAGGAGGTGACAACTCCACGTGCATCCGTCTTAGATTTCAAGTTGCTGTTGGCATCGTACTTATAGGAGACGCTGCCTACTTCCGGATTATTAGAACTCACTAGGCGTGAGAGAGAATCGTATACGAAACCTCGTTGTCTTGCTATCTCTCCGGATGCTCCAAATTGGGTTACTGATGTAAGATTGTTGAGCGGGTCATAAACATATGAGGTCTTCAGGTTTCCCGGCTCGACAACGCTGGTCAATCGACCCAATGCATCCGTTGTCTGCTGCCATGCATTTCGAAGCTCATCATAGAAAGTACTTGTGCTTCCGTTGTAGATCCATTGCTGGTAGTTGTTGCCCGGAGTACATAAGCCATTGGCAGTTCCGTTGCCGGGCTGACACTGCAATAGTTTTCTGCCTAATGCATCATAGGCATAAGAGGTATAGCCAACAACAGAGTCGGTGCTTAGGTAAGGGTTAGACACGTATCCTATGCCGCCGGCTGGAGCATACCCGGTGTCGATGTAGATCGTCCCCTCAGGAGCATTTGTTTGAGTCTGAGTAGGGCGTCCTAGGCCGTCGTAGATGTGGGTCACGACCATCGGAGGCGTACTCAATCCTGTGGTGGTGGTGATGGTAACCTTCGGAGGCAACGGGTCACCGTTGTAGTTGACCTGAACGCTTCCACCATCCGGTGTTTGCACGCCGGTCAGTCGTCCTAGAACATCATTGTGAAGGTATGTAGTGGTGTGGCTGGGGTCTCCCGGGGAACTGCCATTCTGGTCGGTGTGCCAATTGAGAGCTCCTGTGTTGGAATCGTAGGAGTAGTATTCAACGTGGTTAACTGCACCAGTGACGCTTTGAGTGATCTTGGAGGGAAACAGACCAGTAGAATCGTAAGTCGTATTGATGTGGTTCCCGGATATACCTGCATTAAGGTTGCCGTCATAGGTGTCGGTCACCATGCCTTGACTATTGAAGACGGCAGTCGTTTTTACGGTTATTGGGTCACTTGGAATGCCTCCCCGCGTAGTGGACGTGAGCTCACCAAATACTCCTTGAGGACTCCCGTTGTTTTCGTCGTAGCTGTAGAGTGTTTGGCCTACGGTTGCTCCGCTTGCATCACTCACAATGGACGAAGAAGGTAAATTGATGAAGTTGGCTTGATAGTAACGCGGATCCGACTGCCATAGGTACTGTGTGGTGGTCGTTCGGAGCGTCGGGCCCGCTGCTGAGGCCCCGTAATCAGATACCGTTGTAACGGTAGGGACACCTATACTTTGGTAGCCAGGATAACTGAGCAGGACACCGCTATACCTTTGGTTGCCCAGTGGATCGCCGACCAGGATAGGAGTGTCATATGTTGTAGTCTCTGTCGAGGTTTGACCGTTCCCAAGTACGGTCGTTGTCCCGCAATATCGTGGGGGGTCTGCTATAGGAGTCCTAAAGAAGACATGTAAGCTACTGTTAGGACCGCTACAGCCAACTCTAGTCGTACTACGAACCATGACGTTATTGCTGGCAAGCCCCTGATATTGAATGGTGATCCCTTGTGAAGGATGCACAGTTTCATTACCTTCCGGATCAACCATTACTACACCGGTATTTTGAGTACATTCTGATACGGTGTTCAAGAGGCAGTAAGTCCATGTTCTAGGGGCCGTTCCATCTTTGGGGTCAAGCGTTCTAGATCTAAGGCTTCGACCGCTATGAGTCCCGGCATTAACAGTTTCCCAATCGTACGAAATGGTGCCACCGGACGGGAGCGTGATTTGGCCAAGATCACCCCAGGTGGTATAGGAAAATCCATACGATGTATTGTTGGGAAGCCCAATCGAAGTAAGGAATGTATGTGGCTGCGGCCCATAATTGCTGACGGAACTCAACGAAAAAGAACTTGAGACCTGTATGGTGCTATAGCAGAAGGTGTACGGTGCCATAGAATTAGAGAAGGTTGGATACTGGTAGGTGTAACAGCCAGGATCAATCCGTACGCTCGCGCTCGGAGGAGCAGGTATTGACCGTCCTATTGAGTCAATCCAGTGGTCGACGCGTGGGCCAGCCTGTATACCCGAAGGGCTAGCAAGTACCGGCACTACAGTATTGCCTAAAGGATCAGCTAGGGCATCTTCAAACCCATCTGAACCATTATCTCCAGTGGCAGTGTGGCGAACTCCAGTGGCATCGATGACGCCACCGCCCTGGGCGTATGTGGGAAGCAAAATCCCACTGCCGTCCATCGTGCGCGAGGTTCCTGCTTGAACATCCGAATATAAGAGATGTTGTGCGCCACTGGAATCTTCGATGTAAGTGGTGCCATAGGTGTTCGGCTCGTTGTTGTCGTCAATATAGGGCACAGTGTAAGTACCATACGATAACGCGTCGCCTCGAACTACCTGAACCCCTGTGCCAAAAAACCACCAGTAAGGAAAGTTTTGGTACGACTGATCTTGTTCAACTTCGGAAATGCCAATGTAAACTCCCCATGGCACGACGTATCGTTCATCTTCCACGACATACCAATTTGTTGCATTGTTGCGGACTATAAGAGTGAAATCTGGAAGGGAACCCTTCTGCTTGTAGCTTATGATTGGAATGTGAAGAATGAGGTTGTTAGAGTCAAGGTCGTAACTGTCAATTTCGTTGCTCACATAATCATGAGTAGAGATCATTCCACCAAATGGATTCCCTGATTGAGCAGACATGACCCTAAAGATTAACAGGAAGTAGCATAGGCAGAGGAATGAGGCTCTACGGCCCTTCTGAGGAAGGGAAGAGAAGGTGACGACCATGTCATGCAGTTCTGCCTTCCTCTCTAGTAGGTGATGTATAGCATCCAAGGTGTAGCAAGGACGAGAGGAAAGAGTGTAACGCATCGAGACGGGGGCGATAGACTTCGCAGAAGAATGCAAATTGACCTCACCTACAGGATTTAGGAGCTCGGGTGTACACCTGCAGATTTGAGATTCCACACTCAAATCAGTTCAATGCTCGACACGTATTTAGTTCTGGGAATCTTGAATATAAACCTCCCGACAGTTTGTGTGGAAAAATCTTATGCGGCTTACGAAAGACTGTCGGTCCTCAGGCTTCCATAGACAGCCCTGTGGTTCTATCCTCACCCTCCAACGCAGCCGCCCGGAGGTCGCGGTATTCGGTCAGAGCGCTGCGCATTCCGTCCAGCACCGCCTCAACGAAGGTCCATCCTCCCCGTTCGCCGCGATAGGTCCGTGCGAGTGAGAAGAGTGCATCCATGACCTGCCGAAGGTGCAAGGGGTTGATCTCCGCCTCAGCCATCTCCTCTCGCAGTTCCCATCGCGCCCGGGCGGCGGCTCCGGAGAGGCTGAAGGTGCTTGCCTCAGTCGACAGTGGATCGCAAACCGCATCGAAGGCGTCTTTTGCCAGCGGCTTCATCTGCCACGTCGAGCCTCGCCCCAGCAGCGTCTTCGTTCGATCGATCAGACTCACGGCAAGATCCGCGCCTCGCACATCATCGGCGGTTCTGCCCTCCCACACACCGTTTAGGTCAACGAGCCACATAGTACATCTGATGCAATCACAGTTTGCCGCGCAACGCAGAACAGCAGTGCTTAGGCAAACAAAAGCACTGGGCAAGCTCCAGCATCAGGATGGCGCGTGTGCATAAGGCGGGATCAATGCATGATCCCAGGGCACAGCGTTGAAGCCGTTCTCCTTGACCTCCGCTTATGCCGAAGTCCGCTGTTCTGCAATGCGAGGTAGTTCCTTCTTTTCCGTGCATTTGTGCACGTTCCCGAACGTATTCCTCGTCATCCCAATTGGAAAATGTTCATCGCAAGGAACTTTCTTGTTGACACGCCATTCATCTGGCTCTAGTGTTCACTCACTACACAGAAAATAAAGAATTCTTCGTCGCAAACCTCTGCAAAAGCAGAGGCTCTGATGAACAGATTCGCTTGTCGGGTCACGCAGCTTTGCTGTGGAGACAGGCCTTGTTGACCTTCTTTTTCTTGAAGGGCGGCCTCTCTCGATCCACTCTTGTCTGCCGATCTCCGCTTTCCGAGGTCGTTGCCCTAACCTGTCTCAAAAACCGGCTATCTCGGCTCGCTGGAGGCTTATGTTCTTGAACGACCGCCGTTCCCATCTTCTCTTCCTCGTAGCCGCCCCGGCCTTCGCCGCATCCAGCCTGTTCGCCCAGTCGAACTACGGCGCAGTGCGAGGCATCGTCACCGACGCACAGGGCGCCATCATCAATAAAGCCGAGATCGTCCTCACCGCGCAGAGCACCAAGCTCTCCCGCACCACAGTCTCAAACGGCTCCGGCGAGTACGTCCTCAACGCCGTTGAACCCGGCCTCTACAACATCTCCGTCATCGGCAACGGCTTCAAGAAGACCGACCAGATGGGTATCGTCATTGAATCCGGTGACACCGTCGCGTTGGATCTGACGCTGCAGGTGGGCTCCACCAGTGAGGTGGTTGAAGTCACCGCCGCCGAACCCATCGTCGATAACGGCACCTCCTACAACGGCCAGCTCATCGACTCCCAGAAGCTGCAGAACCTGCCCAATCCGGGCCGCAATCCGTTTCTCTTCTCTAAGCTCGATAACAATGTAACCCCGGTCGGCGACCCGCGCTTCGTGCGCTTCCAGGATCAGTCCGGCTCTTCCACCATCTCCATCGCGGGCGCGCCGCTCAGCAGCAATAACTACTCCATTGACGGCATTCCAATCACCGACTTCTCCAACCGCGCCGTCATCATCCCATCCATTGAAGGCGTCGAAGAGGTCAAGGTTCAGGCCAACACATACGACGGCGAGATCGGTCGCACCTCCGGCGGCATGTTCAACACCACGCTCAAGTCCGGCTCCAATGCTTTGCATGGCGTGTTGCAGGGCGAGACTCGCCAGACCAACTGGGGCGCGAACCTCTTCTTCAACAACCGCACCGCCTACAAAAACCCCCTCACCGGCGTCACGCAGCCCACCACACCGCGCGGTGCGGCCGAGTTTTACAGCTACGTCGGCAGCCTCTCAGGTCCCATTCCCCTGCCACAGTTCCTTGGCGGGGCGCACAGCACGTTCTTTGCGGTCACGGAGGAGGGCTATCGTCAGCGTTCGCCACTGACCGCGGCCAATGCATTCGCTGTCCCTACGCCACTTCAGCGCATGGGCAACTTCTCAGAGATCGGCAATGGCATCTATAACACCGCTACTGGAACCTGCGGAGCCGGCACCGCTGGCGGCGTCGGACGTTGCATCTTCGATCCCACCACCAGCGCGCCGTTCGCTAACAACATCATTCCAACAGGCCGCCTCAACGCGGTTGGGCAAGCATTGATCAACGCCTATCCCGCCGCAAATGCAACCTTCACTGGCTACGGAAGCCTCAACTTCAATGGCGGCGACACACTCGGCGACCGGGCCGACGAGTTCAACGGCAAGCTGACCCATCAGTTCGGCGCCCGCTGGCTGGCGGATTTCTACTATCTCCATTACGGCTCCAAAGAACCGGGCGGAAACGCTCTGACCACGCAGGCCGGCAGTTCGTCCTCCTACCTGCTCTATCGCAAGGTGGACGCCATCGGCATCCAGAACACAATCACCATCACGCCCACAACGGTCCTCACCGTAGGCTTTGGCTTCAACCGCTTTCCCAACGACACCCGGGATATCAGCGCCGGCTTCAACCAGGCGACGCTCGGCTTCCCCGCCAACTACCTCGCGGCACTCTCGAAGAGCGGCTTCCCCGCCATCACAACAGACTCCGGCCTCACCAATGAGGGCACCTCAAACTCCGGCCCTGCCGTCTACTTCTCGCGCAACTTCGTCGTCGGAGTCGCCAAGAGTCTGGGCAAGCACAGCGTGAAAGTCGGTTACGCTTATCGCGCCATCTCGCTCAGCTACACCAGCCTCAGCAACACGGACGGCACCTTCGCCTTTGACAACACACTTTCGGCCCTTGGGGCAGTCAGTGCAAGTGTCATACCCACCGCTACCGCCCAAGGCGCCACGGCAGCCAGCATGCTGCTCGGCTATCCCACCTCTGGCACGCTGGTCATTCCGGCTCCGCTGGCCATCACCACGGACTATCAGGCCGCATACGTGCAGGATGACTTCCGCCTGACCTCCAAGCTCACCCTCAATCTTGGCTTCCGGTATGAGTATGAGCTTGGAGTGCACGAGCGCAGCAATCATTACGCGGTTGGCTTCGACCGCAACGCCACCTATAACGCCTTCAACTCCGGCGTCATGGCCAAGGGCGGCGTGGAGTTTGCCGGACAGAACGGGTATCCCACCAGCACCGGCAACATGGGCAGTCACTACAATCCGCGCGCAGGATTCGCGTATGAGCTGGACAAGAACACGGTGGTTAAAGGCGGCGCAGGCGTCTTCTACATGCCGCTGGTCTACAGCAACTCCGCCGCGCTCGCTCCAGGCTTTGTGTTGAGCAACAGCTTTACACAGGGCTCAGCAACCGTAAGCCTCAGCAATCCCTTCCCCACGTTGAAGACTGTTGCCAGTGGCAACAGCAACGGCCTCAGCCAGAATATCGGCACCACGCTCTCTGTCATCGATCAAAGCCGCCGTGCTCCGATCTACCAGTCCTACTCGCTCTCGGTCGAGCATGAGTTTCCGCTTGGCATCGCGTTCAAGGCTGGTTACGTCGGCGGCCATGGACGCAACCTGCCCAATAGCGAGAACATCAACCAACTGCCGGATAACGATTACGCACTGGGGGCCACTAGAACAGCGAAGGGCACGTCAGCGCTGACGGATGTCACCAATAATCCCTTTGTGAACAAGTATGCCGGTCTAGGCTCCTTTGGAAACGGTCCGGTTGCTCAGTATCAGACGCTGCTTCCCTTCCCTCAATACCTGGCCATCACGGACTCGCTCAGCAACGGCCGCTCAGACTTCAACGCGCTGGATGTAAAAGTGCAGAAGCGCTTCGATCGCGGCATGACCCTGCTGGCCGGCTACACCTGGTCCTCCAACTGGGACAACATCTGGGGCGCGTACGGCTCCTCCAACACGCTCAATCCCGGCAACAACGGACCGCAGGATGTCTACAACATCTCCAGCGAGTACGCTCGCGCCACCAACGATATCCCAAACCGCTTTACCCTCGCCGGCACCTATGAGTTCCCATTGGGCCGCGGCAAGCAGTTCCTTAGCGGCGTCAATCGCTTTGTGGACCTCGCCGTCGGCGGCTGGCGCTTCAACGACATCATGATCATCCAGAACGGCGGTCCGCTGGCTGTCACCCAGACCAACAACAACTCCACCCTGGGCAACAGCGCACAACGTCCCACGCTGGTTCCGGGCGTCAATCCCTGCTACTCCGGCGCTCCGGAAGGCCGGCTGGCGCACTACTTCAATCCTGCGGCCTTTGCGGTTACGCCACAGTTCGCATACGGCAACCAGCCCCGCGCCATCTCCTGCGAGGGACCTGGCTACATCAACTCGGACCTCTCGCTCAACAAGAACTTCAAGGTCACTGAGCGCATCAATATGGAGTTCCGCGCCGAGGCTCTGAACGCCTTCAACACGCCCCAATTCAACGGCCCTTCGCTCTCCATTAGTACCGCGGCCAGCGCGGGCCAGGTCTCCGGGACCCTCGGCTTCCCCCGTCTGGTGCAGCTCGGAGGCCGCCTGACCTTTTAGCCAAAACGGTCCTGCGCGCGGAGGGGACGCATTTGTGCCTTATCCGCGTACAAGATTTCGCTGTACCTTTTCCTCGCTTCGTGTTCTCTTCGATGTAGGTCCACACCGAAAAAATCTGCTGCAGGAGCCCTCCATGCCTCGTTCTGACGCCGCTTCCGCCTCCCGCCGTTCGTTCCTGCGGTACGCCTCCCTGGCCGCCGCCGCCCCCATCTTTACCGAGGCGCACTTCGCCTTCGCCGCACAGCAGACTGCCGGGGCCGCTCCGGCGCGTCGCGCACGCACCGCCCCTCCCGCCGGCGCCGTCCTCATCAATGCCAATGAGAATCCCCTCGGCCCTTGTAAGGCCGCCTGTGAGGCCATCGCCGCTATCGCCCCCATGGGCGGACGCTATGACATTATGGGCGAGACCGATAAGCTCACCAAGACCTTCGCCGCGCAGCACAATCTGCCGGAAGATCACATCGCCGTGTATGCCGGTTCGTCGGAGCCGCTGCACTTCAGCGTGCTCGCCTTCACCTCGCCCACCAGGGGCTACGTCGCCGGAGACCCATCCTACGAGGCAGGCGGACGCGCCGCTCAGGTCGCCAAGGCAAAGATCACCTACGTCAAGCTGAACTCGGACTACGCGCATGACGTCAAGGCAATGGTCGCGGCCGACCCCAACGCCGGTCTCATCTACATCTGCAACCCCAACAATCCCACCGGCACTCTCACCCCCAAAGCAGACATCGTCTGGGCGCTTGAGAATAAGCCCAAGGGCTCCATCCTGCTCGTAGACGAGGCCTACATCCACCTCTCCGACGCGCCGGACACGCTGGACCTCGTCGCCGCCGGCAAGGACCTCATCGTCCTCCGCACCTTCTCCAAGATCTACGGCATGGCCGGCATCCGCTGCGGTCTCGCGCTCGGCCGCCCGGACCTGTTGCAGAAGCTCCAGCCTTACGGCATGAACGCCATGCCCATTACCGGCTCCTCCGCCGCCAACGTCTCCCTGCTTGACGCCGAGCTCATCCCCATACGCAAGAAGATCATCGGCGACACTCGCGTCGATACGCTCACCTGGCTCAAGCAGAACAACTACAAGGTCATCGGCGACTCGCAGTCCAATTGCTTTATGATTGACACCGGCCGCCCCGGCAAGAGCGTTGCCAAGGCCATGGCGGATAAGAATGTCATGATCGGCCGCTCCTGGCCCGTCTGGCCGAACGCGGTTCGCGTCTCCGTTGGCACCCCGGCTGAGATGGCAAAGTTCAAGACCGCCTTCAAGGAAGTCATGGACGCGCCGCCCACCGCCGCGGAGCTGCATCAGCCCATGGATCTGGACGGCATCCGAGCCTTTGGCCGCCTCGCTTAGCCCGCACATCAATGCAAGAAGGCTCCGGCAACCGCCGGAGCCTTCCTTATTTACAACAGCAACAGCATCGTTTACTTGCCCTTGACCGCAATCACTTCAATCTCCACCAGCGCCCACGGAGCCGCCAGCGCCGCTACCTGCATCGCGCTGCGGGCAGGCTTGTTCGGCTGATCCTTGGTCCCGAAGAACTGCGTGTAGCTCGCCTGCAGGCCGGGAAAGTCCAGCTTGCCGCCCTTATCCGGATCACCCGCCAGGAACACGGTCATCTTCACCACGTCCTTCATGTCCAGCCCTTGCGCCTTCAGCAGCGCCTGAATCTTGTTCAGCGCGCTTAGAGCCTGCGTCTTCGTGTCGCCATAGACGGCGGCCTTGCCCGTCGCGGCATCCGCCGGAGTCACCGGGCTCGCAAGCTGCCCGCTGAGGTACAGCGTATCCCCAGCCCACACTCCATCGGCGATCAGCGCCTTTTCATTCGGCTGCAGGTGCTTCACCGTCGTCTGCGCACCGGCTCCGGCTGCGGTCAGCAAAAGAGCTGCCGCCACGGCCGCTCCCATGTTCCAATGCTTGCGTGTCATCGTCTCTCCTTGAAACGTAAAAGCTCACCTGCCGTTACAAATTCACCTAGGCCCGCGACGCCTTAACCTTGTCATTGATCATGCTAATGGCACGCAGGCTGCTCAGCGCGGCACCCTCCTGCCAGCCCACGATATGGCTTACATGGTCGCCCGCAAAGTAGATCGGACCGTCGGCTTGGATCAGCGTCTCATAGCCGGGGTTCGTCCCGCTCTGCGCCCGCTGCGGGTTTGCCGTCCCTCCGGTCGGAGCCGCGCCCGTCCCGGGCGCTTGGTTCATCGGGCCATAGGAGCGAATCCACGAGCCCTCGTTATACGGAACATACTTCCAGCCCACGTACACCGGCTTCTCCAACTCCTTACCGTGCCCTGGATGCAGCCGCTCAATGCTCTTGCGGCTCTCGCCAAACTTGCCCTGCAGCGGAAGATCGCGGAAGAACTGCAGGTTGCTCTCGTCCGTATAGCCGCTCACGCATACGCCACGGTCCGCGAACATATTCGCGCTCGGGAACCAGATGGGGCTGCAGCCCGTGTTCACAAACTCCAGCCCGCCATAGATGTTATAGTCCTGCTCCCAGAACCGCCGGCTTTCCCACGCAACCTTGTAGGCGTTCACATACACGCACTCGTCGATCACCTTCTTAAACGGCGCGGCAAAGTCGTTCGGCGTCTTTCTCAAGATCGTCAGCGGCATCGCGCAGATGCAATAGTCCGCCTCGATCGTCTTCGCCGCGCCGCCCTGTTTATAGCCCACGCGAACACCCTTCGCCGTCTTGCGAATCTCCGTCACTGGGCTGTTGTACTGAACCGTCTCTCCCAGCGCCTTACCAAACGCAAACGGCAGACGATCCATGCCGCCCACCGGCTGGAACATCGTCGCCTGCATGTCAAACGTCTCTTCAAACAGCACGCCTTGCCAGAAGTTCTCGTCAAGCAGCGTATGCATGTCCAGCGGATCGCTAGGCACGCCCACCTGATCGCCCGCCCCCGGCAGCACCTTGTACCCCGCGCGATCGCCGCCCGCATACTTCCCCGCTGAATCCAAGGACCCATACTGCCGCAGAAACGTCAGCATCCGGTCGCGATCGTCCTTGCTCATCTCCGCGTCCAGCGCACCGCCGTTCACGCACTTCATCAGCAGCTCGCTCACGTGCCCGCGCGTGTCGTTCACCGCCTGCCGCTGGATCACCGGCCTGCCGCCGTTGGCCGCATCGTTCTGCAGATAGCTGGATCGTGACGTATTTACCTCAACCTGCAACTCCACGCCCAGTGTCCTGCAGTAATCCAGAATGGTCTTATGCACGGATGGCAGACGAGCCGGTCCGAAGTTCTGATAGTTTCCCGCCGCCCACTCGCACGTCTGCGAGCTTCCATCGACAAACGTGACCTTATCTCCGCCACGGACCGTCCAGTTGCGTCCACCCGGCCGCTCCCGGGCCTCCAGCAGTGTGCAGTCATAGCCCAGCGCCTTCAACTCATACGCCGCCACCAGCCCGGCAATTCCGCCGCCCAGCACCACCACCTTCACGCCCTTGCCAATTCCTGGAGCCGCGGCGAACGAGGGCGCAGCCTCAGCCCGCGCCGGCATCATCCCCAGTGATTGCATGGCGAGCACCGTCGCGCTGAATCCGCCCGCCTGGCCCACCTGCGTCAGAAAGCCTCGTCTCGTCAACCTCATGCCTTCGTTCCTCCAGTCGTTCCATATCGTTTCGCGTAGAACGCACTGCACCTGCAAGCGTGGCAGCGGTGTCCGCAAAGACCGCTCTGAAAACACAGTCCTGTAGACACAGCTCCGCCAACACAGAACACAGCTCTACGAGAGCTCAGGAAGCGCTCCCTGGCCGCTGATCACGTTGAAAAATGGAATCCTGTACCCCGGACTTTATAGGAGATTCACGGCAAAGTCACGAACTATCCCGACCACATCTGCATGCACCGGATGAGCGATACTAGCCCGATGACCGCAACCAGCCCGACGCTCCCAACCCGCGTCTGGAATCAAGACTGGAACCGTATTGATGGCATTGACCTGCTTCGCGGCCTCTCCATCCTCTTCGTCCTCATGAACCATGTGAACATGCGTCTGCTCTTCGCTCATGTGCCCTATACCAAGGGCCTGCCGCATCAACTGGTCTCGTCGCTCGTCTGGAACGGGCAGCAGGGCGTGCAGATCTTCTTCGTCCTCTCCGGCTTCCTCATCACCTCCACCAGCATCCGCCGCTGGTCCGCACCTGCCGCGCTCAACATTCGTAGCTTCTATCTCCTGCGCTTCGCCCGCATCGCTCCGCTGATGTTGCTCGTCCTCCTCATCCTCAGCACCCTTCATGTCGCTCACGTACCGAACTACGTCATCTCGAAGAAGATCGGCCTCAGCCGCGCGCTCCTCGCCGCCCTCACCTTCCACATCAACGTCCTTGAGGCCACACGCGGCTACCTTCCCGGCAACTGGGACATCCTCTGGTCGCTCTCCGTGGAAGAGATGTTCTATCTCTTCTTTCCGCTCATCGCCCACGCCTTCCGCCGCATCCGCTTCCTCATCCCGCTCCTGCTGCTCTTCATCATCGCCGGTCCCTTCTTCCGCACAGAATACTTCAATGCCAATGAAGTCTGGCAGGAGTACTCCTACTTCGGCGGCATGGATGCAATCGCCCTCGGCTGCCTCACCGCCATCCTCCTCTCCGGCCGCCGTCTCACCCGCGCTTGGACCTATGCCTGGACATACGCCTGCGGCCTCATCGGCTCCGCCATCCTCGTCTTTAGCCTCGCCTTCTCGCTCCAGGCCTACGCCCTTGGCCTCGGCAAGACCGGCCTGTACTTTTCCGTCCTCGCTCTCGGCGTCTCTTTGATCGTTGCCGCCGCCGCGCAGTCCCGGTGGCGAGCCCCGCGCATCCTCGCGCCGCTGCTCGTCCTCGGCCAGTGCAGTTATGAGATCTATCTCACCCACATGTTCCTCGTCATGGCCCTCTTCACCGCCTTTCTGCGCTTCGGCAAGCCACTGGGCGGCGTGCCCATCCTCTTCGCCTCCGTCATCGTCCTTGCGGGCGCACTCGGCTGGCTCGTCGCCATCCTCTACGCCGAACCCATGAACCGCCTCATCCGCCGCCGCGCGCGCATCGACGCCTCCCTCGACGCGGCATCCCCGCACGTGGACTGAACCGACTACAATAGATGTAGCGCCGCAGCCTACGTCCAAGCTGCCAGACTGCACCTCGAGTTCGCGCTCCGCACAATGCCCATCGGAAAGCTGACCCTTGAACTCTCCATCCCACACGCGCAGTCGCTGAAGGATCGCCGTCAGGTCGTCCGCTCCTTGAAGGACAAGCTCCGCCACGCCTTCAATCTCTCCATCGCGGAGATGAACGAGGGCGCCACCCTCTGGAACCAGGCCACCGTCTGCTGCGCCGTCATCTCCAGCTCCACGCAGTCCGTCGCCCAGCACCTGGAGGCCATCGACGATGCCGCCCACCGCATCACCTCCACCCTAAGCGCCGAAGTCGCAGACTCCTACGCCGAGATCCTCGCTGAAGATTAGCCCACAGCCGCACCGGAAGAGAAACGATCATGCCCGAACAACGCGCCCGAACCTACCATCGCAATCGTGTCGCCCACTCCTTCGCGGAGGAGATCGGCGCCATGCTCGAAGGCGAGCTCTCCGACCCTCGCATCTTTCCCTCCGTCGTCTCGGACGTCGTGCTCGCGCCCGGCGGCAAGTCCGCCCGCGTCTTTATCCAGGTTCACGGCGGCGAAGAAGAAGAGGCCTCCACCCTCGCCGCTCTCATCACCGCCCGCGGCTTCATCCGTTCGCAGATCCGCGACCGCATGGGCGTCCGCCATATCCCGGAGCTCAGCTTTGCCATTGACCGCTCCGAGAAGATGACCGGCCGCATGGAGGAGCTCCTCGGCCGCGCCCGCAAGCGCGATAAGAAGCGCGCCGACGCACAAGCTGGAACCTCGGACCAAGCCAACAGCGTTCCGCACACAGGCTCCAACCTCGCCTGAACTTCACCTCCTCATAAAACCATGACAACCCGGCTTAGGCATTCTGTTAGCCTTGTCTCGCCGGGAGCGACTTGCGCCCCCAGAGCTCACAATGGACCCGCACGACCGACGCGCATGACTGCCACGCAGCATTGAGTGACCTCATCCAACCCGCGGACCCAGGCGAAACCTTCCCGGCGGAGAACCTCCGCCCAGCCCGCGCATGGCTGCGCCGCCTGCTGCACAGCCCATTCTTTGAGGCCCCTAAAGACGTCCTCGTCCTCTTCTCCGTCGGACTCTTCCTCCTTCTCTTCGGCCTCATGCCCCACTTCGGCGGAGATAAACTCGGCCTCGTCGGCGCGGACGAGCCCCGCTATGCGCAGATCGCCCGCGAGATGCTCGCCGTCCATGACGCCGCCTGCGACGCCGTCCACGCCGACATCCTCCCCCGCCGCCTCCATCCGCAGGAGTTCAAGAACTCCTTCCATTGCCTCATCTCCGGCACCGTCACGCCCATTCTCTACGGCCGCCCCTGGCTGGAGAAGCCCGCCCTGTACTACTGGCGCGCCATGAGCTTCTTCCGTGAGTTCGGCGTCTCTGACTGGTCCGCCCGTCTGCCCTCCACGTCCGGCGCAGCCTTCCTTATTCTGCTTATCTTCCTGCACATGCGCCGCTTCCGTCCCGGCGGACACCTGGATGCCGCGCTCATCACCTGCTCCGCCCTCGCCATCATCGCCTTCTCGCGCGGTGCATCCACGGATATGCAGCTCGCCGCGCCCTTCTGCATCGGCATGCTCGGCTGGTATGCCTGGTATGAGACCGGCAAGAAGTTCTGGCTCTTTGACCTCTACTTCTTCGGCGGCGCCGCCACCCTCGCCAAAGGGCCCGTCGCGCCCGTCCTTGCTCTCGGCATCATCTTCCTCTTCGTCGCCCTGCGCCGCGAGTGGTCGCTCTTCCGCCGCACCATCTGGCTCCCCGGGATCATCCTGTACATGGTCATGGTGCTGCCCTGGTACATCGCCGTCCAGCGCCGCAATCCCAGCTTCTTCCGCCAGTTCTTTATTGAGCACAATATTGAACGCTACGCCACGAACCGCTACCAGCACCACCAGCCCATCTGGTACTACGCCGCCGTTCTCATCCTCGGCCTCATGCCCTGGACCATCCTCGCCCTCCGCGCCCTCATCGACGCCATCCAGATCTCCGTCGCCGAGTGGCGCGCCCGCCGCAAGCCCATCCCCTATCTCGGCCACTCCCGCGCCGGCGACGCCTTCCCGGAGTTCCTCGTCCTTTGGGCCCTTGTCCCCATCCTCTTCTTCTCCTTCGCCGGCTCCAAGCTCCCCGGCTACATCCTTCCCTCCATCCCGCCCCTCACCATCCTCACCGGCGATTATCTCTACCGCATCCGCCGGGTCGGCCTTGCCCTCTGGCTCACCTGGACCCACGCCATCCTCTGCGCCATTCTCGTCTTCGTCCTCACGCTCGCCCCGCAGCACATGAAGTATGAGACCCTCGTGCCCTCGGCCGCGTGGCTCATCTCCGCCGGAGCCGCGGCCATCGTCATTGCATGGCTCGTTGTCTTCGTCATCCGCCGCTTCGGTATCGCGCAGGTCCGCAACATCACCCTCGTGCCCGTCATTGGAATGC
>CAXTRZ010000028.1:0-2739 GCA_964246715.1 uncultured Acidobacteriaceae bacterium
TACTTGCGTAGGATTCGCTTCACGGTGACTCTGATTCGCGCACGCGCAGCGTCCCGGTGCATCCAGTCCACCGAGATGTTTCCCCGTACGCTTACAAGAAGTTCGTGGGCGATTACCCGCAGGGTCGGCTCGCTCATAAGATCTCTAGCACTCCTGTTGTTCGCCAATGCGTCGTAGAAAGCGACTTCATCTGGACTAAGGGCGCTTTCCTCGCCTCGCGTTCGCGCAACACGGATGTCTTTCGCAAGCTGAATCAGGTCCTCGAGCACCTGGACAGTCGTGATCGCATTGTTGTGATATCGGGCGATAGCGTCCTCCAGGCGTTCCGAGAACGCCCGAGCCTGAACGATGTTTCTGCTGGATTGAGAGCGCACCTCGCCATTGATCAGCTTCCGTAAGGCTTCGAGCGCAAGATTCTTCTTGTCCAGTTCGCGAACTTCGCGGAGGAAGTCGTCGGAGAGAATAGAAATATCAGGCGTATTGATACCAGCCGCCTTCATGATGTTGATAATCTCGGTCGATACCACTGCCCGGCTGATGATCTGACGAATTGCAAACTCGCGTTCGGCCGCATTATGGCCAGCCGAAAAGCTCGTTTTTACCATCGCCGATCTTATCGCCTGAAAAAACCCGACCTCATCACGGATTCCGCGCGCCTCGTCCGTTGCTGCCGCCAGGGCGAACGCCTTAGAAAGCGCAAGCACCGCATCGGCATAACGCCTATGGACCAGCCTTTTCGCTTCTTCTGATTCCTCGCGCTCTGCCTCGCGCTGCTGGCTTGTCAGTATCCAGTCGATGGCTCCGGCCATAATCACAAGTCGTTCGTGGGACGTCGCTTGTTCGGCTAGTGCGGGCCGGTAGTCGAATCCTCCCGTTTCCGGCCAGAACATGTCACGAACGATTCCGTGCTTTTCCATAAGGACAGCAACAGCATGAGCCTCGTCGATCCCGACTTCTTCACGATCTGCGCTTGAATATTGGCTTAGAGCTTCCTTCAGATCCTGAGCAATGCCGATGTAGTCAACGACGAGACCAGCCGGCTTATCGCGAAAAACCCTGTTGACGCGTGCGATTGCCTGCATGAGACCATGGCCTTGCATCGGCTTATCTATATACATCGTGTGCATGCACGGAGCATCGAAGCCGGTAAGCCACATGTCGCGAACAATAACGAGCCTGAGGGGATCGTCTGGGCGCTTGGCCCTCTTTGCTAGGAGTTCACGGCGCGATTTCTGGCGTCTCCCGATGTGCTGTTGCCAATCCTCAGGATCGGCAGACGACCCCGTCATCACAACCTTGATCGTTCCTTCGTCATCCTCGTCGCTGTGCCAATCGGGCCTAAGACGAACGATCTCCTTATAGAGCGCCACGCAAATGCGGCGGCTCATGCAGACGATCATCGCCTTGCCTTCCAGAGCAGCCACCCTGTCTTCAAAGTGCTTGATCAAATCACTTGCGACCAGTTCGAGCCGCTTGTCAGAGCCGACCAAGGCCTCGACCGCTGCTAATTTTTTGTTGATACGCTCTTGCTCCTCGCTATCTTCCCCCTCCAACACTTCGGCAATCTGTGCGTCGATTTTTGGTCTTTCCTCTTCGATCAATTCGATCCGAGCAAGCCGACTTTCGTAATAGATTGGCACCGTTGCACCGTCTGCAACAGCACGACTAATGTCGTAGATGTCGATGTAGTTTCCGAACACGACCGGTGTGTTCACGTCGTCTTTCTCAATCGGAGTTCCTGTGAACCCGATGAACGATGCATTCGGAACTGCGTCGCGAAGGTATTTCGCAAAGCCATACGTTATTGCGCCCGTATCGAGCGCAATTTTAGCCTTGAACCCATACTGGCTTCTATGAGCCTCATCGGCGATGACGATCACATTGCGACGGTCCGTCAACAACGGGTATGTCGTTGCGTTCTCTTCGGGAGTGAACTTTTGAATGGTCGTGAAGATCACTCCGCCGGCAGGTCTATCCAGCAACGTTCGCAGATGCTCGCGGTCTTCGGCCTGTTGAGGTGTTTGGCGGATCAGGTCACGGCACATGCCGAACGTTGCGAACAGCTGATCATCCAGATCGTTTCGATCTGTAATGATGACAAGTGTCGGGTTTTCCATCTGCGGGTGCTTGATAACCTGGCCGGCATAGAAGGCCATCAGAAGGCTCTTTCCCGAGCCTTGCGTGTGCCATACGACGCCCACACGCCTATCCCCTTCCAGGCTAGTCGCTTTGAGCGTGCTTTCCACGGCATGCCGGACCGCATGGTACTGATGGTATCCGGCCAAGATCTTGTTCAGCCCTGTTGACGACTCTCCGAATACGATAAAGTGCCGGACTAGATCGAGGAATCGCCGCTTTTCGAACACGCCTAGCAAAAGGGTTTGAAGTTCAGGCATACCTTTTGCTACGAGTTCGTTGCCGTCTATGGTTCTCCATGGCATGAAGCGCTCGGGATCTGCCGTGAGAGAGCCAATCCTTGCCTCAAGACCGTCCGAGATGACCAGCAATGCGTTAGTACGGAAGAGGGAAGGTATCTGATCCTTGTAATTCTGGAGTTGGTTGAACGCACCACCAAGCGTCGCACTCTCATCGCCGGGATTCTTTAGTTCGAGTATCGCCAGCGGAATACCGTTAACGAAGATAACGATGTCGGGGCGTTTCGTTGCCTTGCCTTCGATCACGGTGAATTGATTGACCGCAAGCCAGTCATTGGCTCCAGGATCATCGAAGTTAATCAGC
>CAXTRZ010000028.1:2749-8762 GCA_964246715.1 uncultured Acidobacteriaceae bacterium
TATCACACCCTCTTCGCCGTAGAACTCGATGTCGATACCTTCGACAAGGGCTTTATGGATTCGACGGTTCTCTTCGATTAGGGTCGGGTTTTCTGCCTGCCGCATTCGTCGCAACGCATCCGCCTGTGCCTCTGAGGGGATTGCCTGATTCAAAAGAGACACGGCTCTCTTGAGCCGATCCAGCAATAGCACGTCTCCATAGGTA
The DNA here is from genome assembly GCA_964246715.1 of uncultured Acidobacteriaceae bacterium. Classification (GTDB taxonomy): domain Bacteria; phylum Acidobacteriota; class Terriglobia; order Terriglobales; family Acidobacteriaceae; genus Edaphobacter. The sequence continues at coordinate 2,955 of CAXTRZ010000028.1, forward strand.
AACCGCTCCTGAGCCGGACTGTCGGGTGCGATCTCTGACGCGTTCGCCACCGAGTAGCCGAGGCTCTCTAGCCAATGCAGCGCGGCTTCTTCAACATGACTCTCGACGATATGTTTCATCATTCTTCCGCCTCGACTGGCAACTGAGGCGCAGACCGGGCGGCATTCAGGGCTTCGATGTATGCCTGGCGATCCATTTGGTACAGGAAACGACTTGCATTCGTACTGATCTCAAGGAAATCTTTACCGGGCAGCGTCACGCGGACGGAAAGGTTACCGTCTTCTTCTATTTCGGCGTCAAGACGCATAGCATCGTCGATCAGCTTATTGAATTTTTCGAACCGCTCGTATGGCTCCCTGGATAGGCCGAGGTTAAGATCACTTTCAAGGTAAGCCTGATGGAGGAACGCGACGATTGCATCCGCGGATAGGACGGCGGCCCGGCGATGGTAAACCGAGAGTCGTTCGACGAAGCCTTCCCGGCCATGGCTAACCGGCCCGGCCTCGTTCCGAAGATCGCCGATTGTCTCAGTGAGCTTATGGTGTTGCGATACCAGCTTTTGGAACGCTAAGTTTCGTACATCGCCCAGCTTCAGCGTGCGTACAGCCGTGCTCACCCACATTCCGAAGGATGGCAGTTTTTCCTGAGGCTTAACGGATTGCGCAGAGTCGTCAAGTTCATCGACGATAATCCGGCAGACGACTTCTACAGTGGCCTTCGCGCAATCGATGCAGGCATCGTTGTCTTCGTTGAAGCTCTTCTCCAGAGCCTCGAAGGTCTGTTGTAACATCGGCGCGCCGGGCCAATGAGCGCAGCATTCTCTGATCGCTGGGTACCAATCCAACGTCATGATGCCCTCGCAACAGGTTCTAAGACAGCCTCTCCCGACATGAGCACGGGAAGCAACATGTCCCGCATATGTGCCAGAGCTTGACTCTCGACTTCGTTCGCACGAATTTGCTCATAGAGCGGACGAACCGCCCTATCAAATTCACTCAGGAGCTGCTCAGAAGGAACGATGACTGGCAAAGGGCGGAAGTTGGTCTTGCTGATCTCTTGAAATGTCGAGCCGTTTGATTGCTGGAGAATGGCGTCCATGTTTGCACGAAGCCATTGCCACACGAAGAGGTTAGAGAGGCGTCCCTCGCACTTCATAGCTATGAAGCCTTGATTAACTGCCACGGGGCATTCTGCAATAGCTATATAGCCTATAGGCGCGCGCGAGGACAGCAGCACCGCACCCACCGGTAAAAGTCCCGAGGTGATCTTGTCGAGCCCTGCCGCAGAAATCGTTCTTTCAGTCGACAGAAGAACCGGCGTTTTCAGACGAGATAAGTCCTTCGGAGTAGCCCAGTTGATTCCGCCGCCCCAATATTCTGGATTAGACGTAGGCGGTGTTCCTCCGCCGACGCAATTCGTTTCGATCCCAATCTTCGACGCTTCCCAACCCTCAGGTTTTCCGTATGCGTCGAACTTTGCAGGAAATAGAGACCATATACTCTCCGACAGATACCCGGGTTGTCCTTCGGATCTGGTTCGCACTGGTCCAAAGTCTACGAACCATTCCCTGAACAATGAAGATGCGACCGATTCTATCGTCTTGTTCATTTGCCGGTTGAGATTGATCTTGTCTTCAATTGCTCCGAAAAACGCACCAAGTTCAACTTGGACAGAGGGATCAATGTCGGGCACGCTCACAGACTCAAGCAGATCTGTCGGCAGTCGCCCTGTTCCATGACCAGCAGCTTCGACGCTGTCAAGGAGGTCCTTTTTCCTAGCAACCAGAGCGAAGTAAAGAAATCTTCCGTCGACACCTTCTTTGGGAACCAGGGCTTTGATGTCCTGATTGAATGTCAATGCTTTTTCGGATCGTATGATTCTGATTTCGTTGTGTAGAGACATGCCACGCACAGCGATGAAAACAGCCCCTGCTGGTGCCAACCGTGTCCCGTTTCCTACGGCACTTTCCGACACGCTCTCTTCGGTCGATCCATTCCATTGACCCATATCTTTGGGCGTAAGCCACGGAATGTTGCCTCCCCAAAAAGATGGCTCTGATTTACTCGGGGTTCCTCCGGAATAAGGCTGCGCAATCTTGCTGAGCGGGATTTTGGAGTATCTATTCATTGATCCTCACTCGGTTAAGACTTGACCTAATCTGCTGAGCCAGCGATTCGCCAAGACTAAATTGACCGTCCAGCTCATTCGTAAGTGCGACGAACCGTTCCGCGAATGGTACAGAATCGTCCTCGACTTCGACGGAACCGACGTATCGACCTGGCGTAAGGGAGTGATTGCGTTCCCGAATCTCCGCTATGCCTGCCGACTTACAGAAGCCCAGAATATCCTTGTACACGCCTGCATCCGGCTCTCCCCTCCAGGCATGGTAGGTGTTGGCTATTCGGGCTATGTCTTGGTCGGAAAACTCGCGCCGAGTCCTGTCTACCATGTGGCCGAGTTTTCGTGCGTCGAGAAAGAGCGTTTCATTATTGCGCGCTCGGAACCCATGGTTGCTCTTGTTCTTCGCCATGAACCACAGACACGCTGGTATCTGAGTCGAATAGAACAGCTGTGGCGGAAGGGCGATCATGCAATCGATAACGTCGCCTTCGATCATCGCTCTACGAATCGAGTCTTCGCCGCCTTGGGTAGATGACATCGAACCATTTGCTAGAACAACACCAGCCGTTCCTTCGGGCGCGAGATGCCAGAGGATGTGCTGAAGCCAGCCATAATTTGCGTTTGTGGCAGGCGGCACACCATACTTCCAGCGCGGGTCTTCACGTAACCGTTCGCCACCCCAATCCGAGACATTGAAGGGAGGATTAGCCATTATGAAGTCGAAGCGTTTGTCCTTCAGTTCATCCTTTTGGAAGCTGCCTTCGTTGTTCCAGCGGATATCGGCGTCGATGCGACGCACAGCCAGGTTCATCTTGCAAAGTCGCCAGGTCGTGTAATTGCTCTCTTGACCATAGATTGCAATGTCGTCCCGGCGTCCTCCGTGATCTTCCACGAACCCTTCCGACTGAACGAACATGCCTCCTGATCCGCAGCACGGATCGTAGACGCGACCTCTGAATGGTTCAAGCATTTCGACTAGGACACGCACAACAGAGCGCGGCGTGTAGAACTCGCCGCCTCTTTTTCCTTCTGAGCCCGCGAAACTTCCGAGGAAGTATTCGTAGACGCGGCCAAGGATGTCATGGGCTTGATCGTCAGGTCCACGGAGCCGAATACCGGAGATCAGATCGATCAACTCACCAAGCATCACCTTATCGAGCGCTGGGCGATTGAAGTCCTTAGGCAACACGCCTTTGAGCGACGCGTTGTTCACTTCGATGGCACCCATTGCCTCATCAATAAGCTTGCCGATGTTCGACTGCTTGGCGTTCGCCTGCAGATTGGGCCACCGAGCTTCCTTCGGCACCCAGAAGATGCTGTCGGCCAGATACTCGTCCGGATCTTCGGCAGCTGCTGGATCTTCGGCTAGAAGCAGCTCACGTTTAGTTTCGAAGGCGTTTGAGATGTGGCGGAGAAACACAAGCCCGAGCACGACGTGCTTGTAGTCCGACGGTTCCAGATTCTTGCGGAGCTTATCTGCAGCGGAGAACAGATCTGCCTCGAAGCCGAGGTTTCCTCCGTTGGGCGTAGCTGTTTTCCGATTGGCTTCAGCCACGATCTTTCTCCTTTAGCGCTGCGAATGCGTGTTGGACGAGTTCGTTCATATGAACACCCTTTTGGGCGGCATAGACCTTGAACTCTCTTCGGAATTCGCTGGGGACCCGAAAATTGAGAGGCACAGGGACGTGCTCAGAGGATGATGCGACGGGTTTCTGCCGTTTCGGCGATGATTGCGGCTGAGCCATAGTCTTTATCCACAGTAGTCTCCATGAACGCTTGAACGCAATCTATGTTTGCGTGAAAGAACGCTAGCGTTCAGATTTCTGTGGAAATGAAGTACCTAACCAGAAGAGGAGCCGTTCGATTCTCTCCACAGGTAACTTCGCTTTCTATTCGCCTATACTACGAGAATGCGTTGAGCAACGCGAGGGAGGAACGCCGAGATCGCGAACGCTTTGCGTCCACCATCGTGTTTGCAGCAGCGATCATCGCAGCCTTGGCTGTCGCGAGATCAGGACATCGCATTCGCTTCGCCTCGCCTCGTCTCTATTGCGTAGCAGGTCATGCGCGTCTCTGAGTCGTAGATTACGCCCATGACCCAATCGTCCTGACGTGCGGAACGGTAATGGAACACTCAGGCGCAGCTACGCATCGCCTCAAGCAAACATCGGCCGAGTTGGTGTCCACTAAAACCCTTAGAAGCAGCGACGTATGACAGAACCAAACGCCTTACGCTATCCAGCAGACGGCCCAGAATGCCCATACCTCTGAGATTCAAGCCACCCGTAGATGAGAGCCGCGACGCACTTCAGCTCCGGCAACCTGCTCGTGGCGCATCGAAGCTGCTTTGATCGCCTCGGTATCGGGCTTCGTCTCCTGGACGCAAGCTGCCATGTCGCGTTCCAACTCTTCTGGCAGACAGGAAAGCACCTTCTGCCAGAGAACGCCATTGATCCGTGCCTCAATCTTGCGGTACGCCGTCGGCAAGCTTGACTCGTCGAGAATGCGAACGGAATCTTGGCTGTTCTTCTGGATTCGCAGGGCGAACTCCCGGCCTTCAATCTTTCTGAGGTCCCGGCTCATTAGATAAAAAAGAACCATTGACTTGGTCCGGTCGACCTTATTCGCTGTCGCGCGCGCCCGTTCGCCAAGCCGCGCAGCTTCAGCCCGGCAGAACTGTTCGCGGGCCTCCATCATTCGCACAAAGCGACCTATCCGGTCGACCTTCTCTCCGTGCGCTGCGCAAAAATCCCGGAAGCGTGACAGCAACTCTTCAGAGGGTTCTCCCTCGGCCTCGACTTGCTCCTCGATCTGCTCGATCAGGCCATCTAGTTCGTAGTCGATTTCGAACAAGGAATGGAAACCCACGACATTCGTCATCACCTAGCTCCTTCGAGTGGTTCTAATCTGTCACCTATCGGTAGACAGGTGGTTTCATGCAGCGATGCTCTGAGGGACGGCGAGGCTCCTCGCTGCCCGATAGGCGAGGACGTCGGCCCGACTCTGCCACCGATGCCCGTTATGTCCTCGCAGCCATCTCCATCGAATGTCAGAGGCAAGATTGAGTTGGAGGAGCCGGAGCCATAGATCTCGGTGCTGGACTGCGACACCGCGGCGGTTGCGCCATCCCTGGCTCTGCCATCGAAAGACAAAGCCGCGCATGCCGAGGATCAGAAGTTCGGAGTCCGAGTACAAGTGAATCCGTGATCCACTTGGTGTCGAGCGGAGAGCTTCGACCGCCGCCAGAAGTTCCATCTCCGAGATATCGGTCCAGGGGAAGGCCCCAGACATTTCTCGCACTTTGTTGCCGTCGATGACCACGGCACCCCAGCCGCCAGGGCCGGGATTACCGATGGCCGAGCCATCCGTGAAGATGCGAATGATTCTCTCCATGTTGAATCTCCTCATAATTCACTGGAAGAAATTAGGCGGACTGCATCGGAACAACTTGTCCGAACGGTGCCCGCCGGCCTCCGGTGGACGCCCAGAGGACTGGATATGCCGGTTCCGAGTCTGGGAAAGATCCATAGAGATCAGTCAGGAAGACGAGCGCTTGCGGGCGAACACCGTGCTCGTCGAGCCACTCGAAGCAAGGACCGAACTCTGTACCCCCGCCGCCGACTGGGCTGAGCGAAACACGCTGCCCGGCCTCAAAGCTCTCGGCCTTAGTGACCGTCGCATCGAAGT